>VEQB01000437.1 GCA_018883485.1 Bacteroidota bacterium | reverse complement strand
CGTTTTATTAATAAGTTAATCATTGAATAATGACGAGGATGTTTATGAAAAAGTTAATATTGACATGTAACGTAATTACATTTCTCCTTTTGATTATTTCTGGATGCAGAAGGCCAAACAACGATGACAATTTCTATACAGTAACTGGAAAATTTATTCAATCTTGCGATAATCCAGTTCCCGTTGCTGTGCATTCATTAATGCTTGCCTTTACCTATAATAGCAATGGGAAATACGCCGAAATACCCTGCACTACATTAGAGGATGGAAGTTTCTCTTTCACTTACGAAAAAGAAGCTATCATGGGTGAATTAGCAATAAGAGGAAGCCAGATAAACGGACAAGGGACTTTAAACTATATGTATGGAATTCCAAAGGAGAGAAATATTGATTTTGGAAATCTGTACGCCGGGCTTAATTTTTCTGCTATTGTAATGGTTAAATTATCGCGAATTTCTACTCCTGAGGATACAATTTATCATCATCAAATAAGTTCAAACAAGTTTTCGAAAATTAATTTTGGGCCTTTCAGTGACAAACAAATTTTAGATACTGTGTATTATAGGGCTGTACAATTTTATGATATAAATAATTTCTCAAAGTATATTAACAAGTCTGGAGGGCCTCTTTATGCCTATAAATTTTCCAAATATGGTGGTGTCCTTTATACAAGTAATTATTCTGATTTTAAAATTTGTTATAAATTCAATAACTATGAAATTGAAATAAAGTAATTCCACTGAAAAATAGTGCAATTTCAAAAAACAGCAAATAAAATCCACCAAAAGAGGATGTATTTTGTTACCCTGAGTTGCGGCAATGAACGTTTTATTTATAAGTTAATCCTTGAATAAGGAGGAAAGGTAATGAAAAATACAACAAGCATTTTTTTTCTATTAGCACTTTTCGCAATTGCGTTGATTAATTGTAATGAGGAACCATTGAATCTTCTTTTTAGTTTAAATTCTAGCATTTAAACCATTTAATCTCCTCATCAACTTCTCTATAATCCCAGCCCAGCTATACGTTTCAAAAAAAGCGTTGGGAAATGGGCTTGGTTCAGCGCTTAATTGCTGCATTATTAGTTTTACAAAATCATCCCAAGAGTTTTGGCCTGCTGCAATTTTTAGGTAATCACCACATACGCTTGGGTCTATGCCTTCTGCACCAATGGCTGTAGAAATTACGGTTTTGCCCCTGCCCAAAGTATCTATGGCTTTTGTTTTAACGCCGCCACCACTCATAATGGGGTTTAGCATTAGGTCGCAAGCATCTATGTAGGTTTCTATATCTGCTACAAATCCCAAGTATTGCATAGTGGTTTTGGTTTGAACCAATGCTACCAAATGCGCAGGTAAGTTTTTACCGCAAATAAGAATGGTAAATCCATTGGGCAGGGCTTGGTTCAAACGTGGCTCAATTTCATTAGCTATTAAGGCAACTGCATCATAATTGGGCTGGTAACTTAAGGTTGCAAAAAATAAAAAAATAGGCTGGTGTGCAGGTATAGTATGGCGTTCCTGTATTATTTTTTTTGCGTTTGGTATTGGTTCAGGCAAACTACTTTGTGGTATACCATAAGGCGTTAAAAGGGTATTTTCTGGTTTTAAATCAAATTCATAAATAGCCTTGGCTTGGTCAATATCACTAACAAAAATTACTAGGTTACACATTTTGTAAACCAGTTTCTCGTACATGTAAAGTAAGCTCCACCAGCTTTTGCCCATGCTTTTAAATCGCAGGTATTCTATATTATTACTTCTTAAAAAAACAGGTTTTCTAGTAAACAAACGTAAGAACGGAATCATCCATCCCATCCAAGGTTGATCAAAGAAAATGGCATCGGCTTTAAAGGCTTTAATGCCTTTTAAAATGGTAAAAAATAAGAATGGATTAAGATACCGACTCGCTTTAAAACGCATGCCAAAATCCAATTCAAAACTATAGTCTTTAGGGTTTATGGGTTGATAGGGGTCAACCGTAAAAACCTTCACCTCATTCACCCTTGCCATATATTCCAAAATATTTTGGGTAGATATTTCCCCACCAGTAGTAGCTGGCAAAAAAGGGTAGGAGATGATGGCGTAGATCTTCAAAAGATGGTTTATTTAAAGGTTTCAATATGCATGCGGTCGCCAGCAATGCCAAACCATTTAGTTAAATAATAATTGAGGTATTGGAAGCTCAATTTTACAGTATTTTCTAGCCAATTTCCCCTAAGTGTTATAGTGCTTGG
>VEQB01000062.1 GCA_018883485.1 Bacteroidota bacterium | reverse complement strand
GTGTAAAACTCGCCTTTAGGTAATTTGATAACTGCTTTTGTTTTAGCTTGAAACTCTCCCTCAGGAATGGCATCTATCAATTGTTCAATTATCTTAACCGATTGGTACATCTCCTTAATGCGCACTTGATAGCGAGAAAAGGCATCGCAACCTGTTTCTAATACTTCCTCAAAATCTAAGTTCTTATAAATAGAGTAGGGATAAATCTTTCTTATATCACAACTTACACCACTTCCCCTTGCAGTTGGCCCAGTGCAGCCATAACTTATCGCATCTTCTTTACTAATAATGCCAATGTTTTTCATGCGGTTTTGAAAAATCACATTGCCTGTAACCAATTCATCATACTCTCCTATTTTATTTTTAAAAAGTAGGATAAACTCTTTTACACGTTTAACAAAATTTGGATGCAAATCATACATCACACCTCCAGGCACAAAATAGTTCATGGTAAGTCGTGCGCCGCAAGTTTCTTCCATAATCTCATTAATTACCTCACGTTCTCTAAAGGCATAAAAGAAAGGAGATAAAGCACCTAAATCCATAGCCATAGCGCCCCACCACAATTGATGTGAAGCCAATCTGGTAAGTTCGCTCATTAATACCCTAATTACTTCTGCCCGCTCTGGTATTTCAATTTGCATGGCTTTTTCTACACCCAAAGCACAAGCATGGTTATTGATGTGTGAAGAGAGATAATCCATCCTAGAAGTAGTATAGATAAACTGACGGTAACTCAAACTTTCGCACATCTTTTCTATAGACCGATGAATATACCCCAAATTAGGTTCAAGCTTGGTAATGGTTTCTCCGTTTAAGGTAATAAGCAGGTGCAATACCCCGTGGGTAGCGGGGTGCTGTGGCCCAACATTAATTACCAGTTCACCGTCGTTACTTGCAGATACTTGTTCAAACATACTTAAAGCTTAATCATGTTAATTGGATCTTCATAATCTTTGCGCAAAGGATAACCTACCCATTCATCTGTTAATAAAATACGGCGCAGGTGCGGATGGTTCAAAAACTTTATGCCAAACAAGTCGAAGATTTCTCTTTCATGCAATTCTGCGGTGCGGTACAAATGACATGCAGTTTCAATCTCTGGCAATTCTCTATTTAGATTTGTTTTGATAACTACATTATGCCTATAATGAGTTGAATCTAAATGATACACCATAGTGAAATGTGTTTTCCAATCTACACAGGTTTCGCAAAAAAGAAAGTTAAAGCTTAAATCGGAACTACTTTTAAGTAGGTTTAGAACAGGCAGCAATTGTTGACTGTCAATGGTCAATTCAACAAAATCATTTCCTTGTTGCAGGGTGGCTTCAGGTAACAATTCTTGAAGTTTAGATATTAACTCTTCATTTGACATCTGGCTTCATTTCTGTGCGAATTTGATCGCGGGTATAACCACTTTTAATCTTCTCTTGCAAGGTAATGAGTGCATGTAATAGCGCTTCTGGCCTTGGCGGACAACCAGCTACATAAACATCAACGGGTATTACATGATCTGCTCCTTTTACCACAGAATAGGTATTGTAAAAAAATGGACCGCCACTTGTAGCGCATGCCCCCATTGCAATTACATATTTTGGGTCGGGCATTTGATCAAATAATCTTTTAAGCACAGGAGCCATTTTATTTACAATGGTTCCGGCAATTATAATCACATCCGCTTGCCTAGGGGTGGCGCGGGCAACTTCAAAACCAAAACGCGAGAAGTCGTACTTTGCGGCCGCAGTGCTCATCATTTCTATGGCACAACAGGAGGTTCCAAAAACCAATGGCCACAAAGAATTTGACCTTGCCCAATTGATAACATCATCTAGAGTACTTAATAAAATACCACCTCCATCGGTTGGGTGAACCGTACCTGGAAATGGTTCTGAAGGGGGAGTAATGGTTACATCCATTTTAAAGCTCCTTTCTTGTGTGCATATAAAAAGCCCATAAAGAGAATAAATACAAAAACCAATATTTCAAGCAAGGCAATCATTCCAACTTTTTTTGCCACTACAGCCCAAGGAAACATAAATACCAATTCAACTTCAAAAACCAAAAAGATGAGGGCAAATAAATAGTACCCAACATTAAATTGTTTCCAAGGCGAACCTGCTGCAGGCACGCCACATTCGTAGGCTTGACCCTTTTGTAAATTAGTACTGCCCTTGGTTAAAAATTTAGATACCGCTATACCTCCGGCAGAAAATGCAATGGCAGCAAGCATCAACGTAATTAGTGAACCTGAACCCATAGTATTTGATTAATATTCCTCTTAGAATATAATCGAATTTATAAAAATTTTGGAAAGAATTGCAATAAAAATATCTACAATCAATAAAAATAAGGACTTAGCGCCTATTCATTAAAATAGTTAATTAATATTTAAACTTAAATCGTAATCTTGGGATAGTGTGTTAAACTTTAACAAAAAGTATGCTCGTCAACCAATTGCTTATTTTCAAAGCACCTTTCATTTTCTTAATCTAAGGTTACTTTTTTGGTATAATAAACTCCTTTGGCATGCACTAATATAATATAATTTCCTCTGGCAAAATCACTCACATCAATTCTTGTACTGGCTTGATTTAAGATTTTACCATACACCACAATTCCCATTTTATCTATTAATTGAATGCTATCCATGGCCTCCACTGCTTTTATTGAAAATACGTCTTGCGCTGGATTAGGATATACTTTTGTTTCGGTTTGTAATTTTTGCACCAAGGCTTTATCTATTTGGGTGGCAGGAAGCAATAACCAATTAAAGGCCGCAGGAAATTCGCGCTTCCAGAACCACTCGCTATGTGCACCATCTTGTTTTACTACTACTTTCCTATCATTTAAGGCATGGCCTTCTGCACCCAACAATGAATCGCAACGCACCATGAGTGGCACCATACTGCTACTTTCGTTGGAACCACTTACTTGATAAATTCTTATCGGTTCAGAAATGGTTGTGCTGCGCATGAGTTGAAACAAAGAATCGCTAAACCAATAGGCAGGCGAAAAGATAGCCGCTCTGCTAAATACCTCTGGATACTGCACAATGGCATAAGCAGCAATATAAGCACCCATAGAAGAGCCTCCAATTAAAGTATTGTTTCTATCTGGTAAACTGCGGTAGTTTTTATCAATAAAAGGTTTTAAGGTTTGAACCAAAAATGATGCATACGCCTCTCCTTGGCCGCCACCATAAGTAGGATTTACAAAAGGAGAATACTCATTGATACGTTGCGCCCCACCATTGTCTATGCCAACCACTATGCATCCAGAATAACCATTCTTTTCCATATCACTCATGGTTTCATCTATTCCCCACTCCCCAGAAAAAGAAGTTAAGTTATCAAATAAATTTTGCCCATCTTGCATATACATTACAGGATACATCTTCGAACTACTAGCATAGTCGTTGGGTAAATAAATCCAGACTCTGCGTTTACGTTGCAATTGTGGCATCCAAAAAGTATCACTAATAATTTTTACATTAGCCAAGGCAGTAGAACCAGTTCCGCCACCAACTTTTTTATCTTCCCAGCCAGCTACACTTAGATTTAAATTTAAATTAGGGGTATAAGTAAACGTTCTATTGGGTATATAATTTCCTGCAGCTGTTGCTTCTACACTAGCCCAAGTACCACGCGTAAACTTAAATTCTGCAACACCTGTGCCTGCTGCCAAAGTGAGTTTATAAACACTCCCTTCCTTCTCTAACCTATGGGCGGCAGATTTAGGATTCCAATTGTTAAAATTACCAGCAGCATAAATACTATCACTTTGTGGCGTATTGGCTGGCAATGTAACATTAAGTGTAACTTGAGCTCGGCTAACCCAAGAACTAACAAGTAAAAAAACAAAGAGTATAAATTTTGGCATTTCAACAGATTTGTGACGAAAATACAGAAGCCTTATTAAATTTGTAGCATATGCGCTGGTATTTACTTTTTATTTTTTGCTTGGTTCAAACCGCTAAACCTTGCCTAAGCCAAGGCAATGCCAATGCCCCACGCGCCTTCTACAATGCTTCTTTAAAAACCATTGAAGGAAAAGAAATGACACTTGCTGTTAATGCCCAACAAAAGGCTTTGGTTCTCCTGTTTGTTTCGCCAGAATGTCCGCTTTGCCAAAGCTACTCGCTTACAATTAGGCAACTTAACGCCAAGTATAAATCGCAAGGATTCCAATTTGTGGCTATTGTTCCGGGTACCGACTTCACCAAAGATGAAATTATTAAATTTAGAAACAGCTATGGCCTAAAAGGTATTTCCTTTTGTGTTGATCCAAGCTATTCTTTTAGTAAGCAATTACAAGCCTCTATTACACCAGAAGTATTTGTAGTGAACCAAAAAAAAGAAATTATATATAGTGGAAGAATAGACAATTGGGCTTACGAATTAGGTAAAAAAAGAACCGTGATAACCGAACATGATTTAGCCAATGTACTAGAAAATCTGAACAAGGGAATAGCTATTAAACCTTATCAAACAAAAGCTGTAGGATGTTTTATCAATTAAGAATATATATTGGTTTAGGCTTGGCTTGCTTATCATTCTTTTTTGTGATGGCCTGCAACCAACAAGGTAAACTACCCAAAGAAAATGAGCCTGTATTATTTGCCGAACACATTGCTCCTATCATCAGAAAAAATTGTAGTAAATGTCATAACGAAACTGGAGGTGCTCCCTTTAACTTATACAACTATGAAGACATTGCTTCCAAAGGCAAATTGGTTGCGTATGTAACAGAAAATAGAATAATGCCACCTTGGCCTGCCGATCCTAACTATGCACATTTTGCCAATGAAACTTATTTAAGTGATGCCGAAATTGCCCTGATACAACGTTGGGTAAAAGAAGGCACTTTGCCTGGAGATACTTCGGCTCTTGAACCTTATACTCCACCTGCAAAAAAAGAATTTCTGGGTGAACCAAAAATTATACGCATCCCAAAACCATTCCCAATTGGGGGTGACAATACGGATCGTTTTTATGTGGTTAAATTCCCCATAGAATTGGGTGCAGATACTTTTTAAAGGCCGTTGAATTTGTACCCCATCAAAAGAAATTGGTACATCACATGAATGCGCATTTGGTAAATTATGAAAATGGGGCTAAAGCAAATTTGCATGAAGCACCGTATTGGATTAGACAAGACCAAAGCGAAAGCCTGCGCATCCACCAAGATTTAAAATTAACCAATAACGATGGCTCTTATCCAACCATGACACCCAGTGTTTGCAACTATTTGCCTGGCTCGCAGTTTAGTTTTTACCCACATGGCATTGGTGGCCATCGCATTCATAAAAAAGCTGCTTTGTATTTAAATGATATTCATTTTGGACCCAGTGCTTTAGACGTGCTCGACTCATCATATTTCAAACTCTATTTTGATACTAAGCCACCAACCCGCCCGGTATCTGAATTTCAATTAGGCACATTGGGTTTAAGTCCGGTTGAACCAACGCTCATAGTACCTGCCAATGTTAAGAAAACCTTTCGCATACAATTTACCGTACCGCAAGATATTTCTATACTTAGCATTGTGCCACACATGCACTTAATAGGCAAAAGCTATTTGGCTTATGCCATTAAACCCAGTGGTGATACCATACGCTTAATTTCTATTCCCAATTGGGATTTTAGATGGCAGTATTTTTATATGCCACCCAAGATGTTGTATGTGCCAAGAGGAAGTATCATTTATGTAATAGGCGATTATGACAACACGGCCAATAATCCCAATAACCCCTTTAATCCTCCCCGTATAATTTCAGAAAAAAACGGCAGCATGAAGACAACGGATGAAATGTTTCAACTCATTCTAACTTATGTGCCTTACCAAAAAGGCGATGAGAAAATTTCTTTGGAAGAAGACTAACAGAACTCCTCGTAAGCTGCTTTCAAGCTTCCGGCAATCATCTCTGCACTTCTGCCTTCAATATTGTGTCGCTCAATAAAATGTACCAAGTTACCATCTTTAAACAAGGCAATAGAAGGAGAAGAAGGCGGGTAAGGCAAGGTAAACTCTCGGGCTTTAGCTACTGCTTCGGCTTCCTGACCCGCAAAAACCGTTAATAACTCGGCAGGTTTTTTACCCTCACCTGCTAAAGAAGCCAACACACCCGGGCGGGCAGTACCTGCCGCACAACCGCAAACACTATTAAATACCAATAATTGTGTACCTTCTTTTTTACTCAAAGCAGTTTCAACTTCGTTGGTATTCATCAATGAGGTAAAACCTACTGATTCTAATTGTTGACGCATAGGCGCCACTAACATTTCTGGATATGCCATAATTTATTTTTTATATATTTAAAGGGACAAATTTGGGGGAATTTTGTTTTAAATGCATGATTAATTTTCAATAACAATACCCGCATTCCCTTTTCCCCATTCTTTGCGCCTCGTAATAGGATACTTGTTTAATCCCTTTTCTGGACAATCAATCCCATTTAATCTAATTTTATATTGCACATTGTCTGCTGTAAGTAGGGTAAAAGTATCTCCATCCGAAACAGCTATAAGTTTTCCAGCTATGGTTTTCACCTGCCCCCATGAAACCGTAGGCCCAAAAATGAAAAGCAGAAATAAAAAAAAATGCTTTTATAAATATGGCATTTTTTTCTAATTAGTATTAACTTTCTTTTCACGCGTAGGTTCAATTTTTTCTGGATATCGTAGGCCTATTTCACCTATTACCACTTAAAATCTTCAGGGTAAAGTTATCTCTTAAACAAGCTCAACATTAAAATTCACTTTTGCGCCTAATGCTTCAAACACTTTTAGGATGGTCTCAAGGCGAGCATTTTTTACACTATTTTCTATTTTTGAAATCTGTGCTTTCTGAACCCCAACGAGCTCACCTAATTGTTGTTGAGTCAATTGACGTTCTTCACGTGCTTGTTTTATAGCTTGCCCTAACAAGTCAATCCGCAGCTCATTTTCAAAAGCATCACGTTTCTTGGTTCCACGCTTACCAAGATGTTTATCAATCATTGCGTCTAGTGAAACTGTTTTAAATTTATCTACCATAACTATTTTTTTTTACTTTTATGATCTAAATATTGCTTTCTAATCTCTTCGGCCTTTCTGATTTCCTTTGGAGGTGTCTTTTGAGTCTTTTTTAATATTCCGTGAGTCGCTACTACCAGCGTTTCTTTACCTTCAATTTTCTCCCAAAAGGCAAAAAGCCTATAAGCTTTATTGTTATAAAGTGTTCTAAATTCCCAAATAAAGTCATTGAGTTTTTTGAAAATGTCATTATCATTTATGAATTGCGATTTTTTCATATTATAATATATCTTTTCCTTAGTCCTTGAATCCAGATTATCTAAAAAATCCGCAGCTTCTGGTAACAAATTTATCTCAAATGACGGCTTCATTCACATTTTTTATCAAAGATAAATATTTCCCAATAAGGAAACAAGCGATTTGAAACTTAATGTCAATTAAACCTCTTTTTGTCTAGAATTAGGGGTGCCGAAAACATAAAATGAATCTTTAGTAAAAATAACATGGTTCCTTGAAGGTTGAGGTTTTCGCTTAAATCTTTAAAACCCCGTAAATTTTTTTCTTAAAATATGACCGCGAGGCAATTAGAATACTAATTTTTGACTTACTTTTGCCGCTCATAACGAAATAAAACATATTATATGTCAGACGCAAAAACCGCTCTTCCTTACAAAGTTAAGGACATTTCCCTCTCTGAGTGGGGAAGAAAAGAAATCAAATTGGCTGAAGCAGAAATGCCGGGCTTAATGTCTATTCGCAAAGAATATGGCCCACAGCAACCTCTTAAAGGCGCCCGCATCGCTGGTTGTCTTCACATGACCATCCAAACTGCAGTGCTTATTGAAACCTTAAAGGAATTAGGTGCCGAAGTTACCTGGAGCTCTTGTAACATTTTCTCTACTCAAGACCATGCTGCTGCTGCTATTGCTGCTGCAGGTACTCCTGTTTACGCATGGAAAGGTCAGAACGAAGAAGAATTTGACTGGTGTATTGAACAAACATTATTCGCTTTTGAAGGTGGCCAACCTTTAAATATGATTTTAGATGATGGCGGCGATTTAACCAATATGGTTTTCGACCGTTACCCAGAATTAACCAAAGATATCAAAGGTTTATCTGAAGAAACCACTACTGGGGTTCACCGCTTATACGAGCGTATGAAAAAAGGTACGCTAGTTATGCCAGCTATTAACGTTAACGATTCTGTTACCAAATCTAAATTTGATAACAAATACGGTTGTAAAGAATCATTAGTAGATGCTATTCGCAGAGCTACCGATATAATGATGGCTGGAAAAGTAGCTGTTGTTGCTGGTTACGGTGATGTAGGTAAAGGATCTGCTGAGTCTTTAAGAGGTGCTGGTGCGCGTGTTTTAATTACAGAAATTGACCCAATCTGTGCTTTACAAGCAGCTATGGACGGTTTTGAAGTAGTTACTATGGAACAAGCTTGCAGCCGTGCTAATATTTTTGTTACCGCAACAGGTAATTTAAAAATTATTACTGATCGTCATTTCATGAATATGAAAGATAAGGCTATCGTTTGTAACATTGGCCACTTCGACAATGAAATTGACATGGCTTGGTTAAACAAAAACTACGGTTCAACAAAATATACACTAAAGCCTCAAGTAGACATCTACAATATCAATGGTAATGAAATCATTATCTTGGCTGAAGGTAGATTGGTAAACTTAGGTTGTGCTATGGGTCATCCAAGTTTTGTAATGAGTAATTCATTCTCTAACCAAACTTTGGCTCAAATAGAGTTATGGAACCACCACGATAAATACGAAAATAAAGTTTACGTATTACCTAAGCATTTAGATGAAAAAGTAGCTTTCTTACATTTAGCACATATTGGCGCAAACCTTACTGTGTTAGATAAAGAGCAAGCAGATTACATCGGAGTAAATGTAGAAGGTCCGTTTAAAGCGGAATTGTACCGTTACTAGTCGATGGACCATAGTCGATAGACCATGGACGATAGTTAGGCGCTGCTTCAAGAGATTTGGAGCAGCGCTTTTTTATGTAGCAAAGTTTAAATTATAAAATAAGCTTAACCTATTGAGCTGAGGACGTTTTTGATACCGCTTATCTTCCCCCCTTGCCCCCTTCCGCCAGAGGGCGGACATGGTACAGGGGGGAATTAACATGTAGCTACTCTATAGCTCAAAGTAGCTTTTTACTATGGTCCATGGACTATGAACTGTGGACCATCAGCTACTTATCTGCAATTACTTTATCCAAAATTTGCATAAACGCAGCAGCATCGCGGTAACCTGGATCAATAAATAAAGATTTCTTTTTAGGATCAATAAAATAAGTGGTTGGAAAACCAGTGCTTTCTCCCCTACTTAATTGCACATAAAAATCGCGGGCCGAGAAAATTTGTCCATCAATATCATAGGTTAAATCGCGCAATTCTGGATTAAACTTAATCACCACAAAATGCTTGTTCAATTTTTTAATCACATCGGGATTGGCGTAAGTATCTCTGTCCATCTTTTTGCACCAACCACACCAATCTGTGTAAGCATCTACCAATATGAGCTTACCTTCTTTTTTCGCTAAAGGATAGCCCTCATTCCACCCATACCACTTTAATTCACTTTCGGTTGGTTTTATAAATGAAGTAAATAAAAAAAGAACCAGTCCTAAGGTTAATGTATAAATAGCTTTCATCTTTTTTGTTTTAACTTTTTCAAACAATAATTAGACCAAAATTACTTAATAAAATCTTTCAAAACAGGCACCAACAATTCCAACTTCACTTTCTCGTAAGGGTGGGCAGTATTGGGTATTACCC
>VEQB01000436.1 GCA_018883485.1 Bacteroidota bacterium | reverse complement strand
CCCTTATATTGCAGAAAGACGTTTTACGCTCGAGCCCTTAGCCGAGATAGCGCCAGACTTTATGCATCCCGTATTGCATAAGACCAACACCCAATTATTAGCAGCATGTAAAGATTTATTAAAAGTAGAAAAATTAGCATGTTGAACCAATCTCCTTATACTTACATAGCCATAGAAGGCAATATTGGAGCAGGCAAATCTACCCTTGCGAGCATGTTATCGCGTGACTGGAAAACAAGGCTTATATTAGAGGAATTTGAGGACAACTCTTTTCTTCCTAAATTTTACCAAGACGCCCGTAGGTTTGCTTTCCCATTGGAAATGAGTTTTTTGGCAGCTAGGTTCAACCAGCTTAAAAACCAGCTTACCGAACCCGATTTATTTAATAACAAAATTATAAGCGATTACATTTTTGCCAAATGCTTACTCTTCTCCAAAGTTAACTTAGATGAAGATGAGTTTGGGTTGTACTTTAAACTTTTTAATATCATTCAACTTCAATTACCAAAGCCAGATTTACTAATTTATCTGCATACACCTATAGAAAAATTGCAATTACAGATTGCTAAAAGAGGTAGGGTTTATGAGCAAAATATTGACCATCTCTATTTGGAAAATCTGCAACAATCTTACTTTGATTACTTGCACGCCAATGCAGATTTAAAAGTTTTGCTAATTGATTGTAGCAATACAGATTTTGTAGGTAAGCCGCATCAATACAATCAAATTAAGAGCTTACTTTGCAGGCCATACACGGCTGGAATTCATACTTTTAAGCTACTAGATTAAGCCATGCAAAAGATACTTTTAAGTACAGCCTACTTCCCTTGTATTGCTTGGTTTCAACACATAATTGCAGCAAATGAAATTTACTTAGAAGGTCATGAAAATTATACCAAGCAAACCTATCGCAACCGAACAAAAATTATGACTGCGCAGGGTGTTCAAGACCTAATTATTCCAGTTTTACACGCCTCAAAAAAAGATAAAATAAAGAGTTTGCTTTCCGATGAAAATCAGCAATGGAAAGGTAAACATTGGAATGCCATACAATCTGCTTATGGCAAAGCACCTTTCTTTATACATTATGCTTGGAAATTTGAACACTTATTTAAAGATAATAGTCCTGTTCATTTATATACATTCAATGTAACGCTTATTCAACTTATTCTTAAATCACTTAAAGTGGAGATAGAACTAAAGGAAACTAGCGATTTTTGGGTTCAACCCGAAGCATTTAAAGACCTTAGAAATGCATTTAATGCCAAAGGAATGCCCCAAGAGCAAGAACTTTTAACGGTAAAACCTTATTACCAAAGCTTTTCTGAGAAATACCCTTTTGCCCCTAATTTAAGCATACTCGATCTACTTTTTCACCAAGGTCCTGCTGCCTTAGATTATTTAAAATAAACAAAACAATTCTATTCTAACAATCGTTAAACTAAGTATGAAGCAAGAAATTATAGCCACTTACATTCGTTTAACCTTAGAGAAAAACGAAACGCCAGCCAGTGTTTATTTGTTTTGTAAAGAAATGGCAATGGAAGAAAAAGAATTTTACAATTACTTCTCTTCCTTGTCAGCCGTTGAAGATGGCATATTCTTAAATTGGTTCGAACAGGTTAAAGCCAAAGTTGAAGCAAGTGAAGTGTACAATGCATACTCGGTGCGCGAGAAAATTTTAGCCTTCTTTTTTGCCTGGTTTGAGGAATTGCGTAGTCAAAGAAGCTATGTAAATCACCTATATCATAAACATAAACAAACTATTCCTTCGCCTAAACAACTGAGCTTTTTAAATGGTATGCGTAAAGATTTTACTTCTTGGGCGCAGCAACTTTTAAATGAAGGAATGAGTGCAAAAGAAATTGAAGATAGAAAATTTTTAAGCAATAAATATGGAGATGCCATTTGGTTAGACTTGCTATTTGTTACAGATTTTTGGTTAAATGACAAGAGCCCAGGGTTTGAAAAAACTGATGAAGCCATAGAGCGTTCATTAAATTTAGCCTTTGACCTTATGGGTAAATCGCCACTAGATTCTATGCTAGAATTTGGCAAATTTCTGTTTCAAAACAAATAAAGCATGGAACAAAATAGTATACCTGCCTCAAAGGTAGAACGCGCCATGCGCTTTGTGAAAACAGGTGCCCAAATTGGTGGTAATTATATTAAGCATTATTCAAAAAAATTGGTTGACCCAAGTCTTAGCAAAGATGAATTGCATGAGGATAATGCTACGGATGTGTATAGCGC
>VEQB01000061.1 GCA_018883485.1 Bacteroidota bacterium | reverse complement strand
AAATAATACATCTGGCGGTAAAGCAAAACGTGGAGACCTATTACCAATAGAATTTAAGCATCTATTTATGGTTAACATTGAATATAAATTTTGAGAACTAGGATTTGTTATAGTAGTAACTGCATTATTTCTGCAGCAAACATTTATGCTAAGGGTAACTTGACAACAAGAGGTTGGCACTGTATCAAGACTTATATTTCCTCTAAAAATATATCTTTCTGTTCCCGGTTGAAAAGTACCTGGGGTTCTTGTATTACAATTTCTTGAAATGGTAGAAACGTTTGCACATAATTCCACCACATCCACTACGGGTTCTGAGCTTACATAATTTAATGTTTGCGTTCCAAAACTTGTTCCATTACAAGATCCACCTCCACCTGTAATACTAACAGATGTCGGACAAGTACCTGGTGAAGTGCCTGTTTGACAATTTGCACACAATTGTATGCCTGCTGCATCTCTATATATAATTAAAGTAACCTCGTATAAATTGGGGCCAACTGCTTTATAGGTCCATTCTGCTCCTGTTACATGGGAAGCATTTGACACCATTGGGTTTAAAATTGTGAAAAAAACGCCAATAAAAAGACATTTTAAGAGCGCTGTAAATGTATGTTTCATAGTTTAAATGGGTTCAAATTACTCTATCACATTAACCTTTATGGTTAATATAATTTCTGGTTGCGTTGGATCATTGGTAATTAAGCGAATGGTCTTGCTATCTGGGCCTGCCATATTAACCGTATTCCAAGTAACCTTTAAGGTTGCACTTTCGCCTTTCTTTATTTCTCTGCTCGAAAGTTCTGGTACAATGCAAGTGCAGTTTTTAATAAGTCTGCGTAAAATCAAATCTTTTTTACCTTTATTCTTTATCGTAAACACGCCACTTGGCGACATAAACAAAGCCACATTACCAAGATCAAGAATATTGCTGTTAACTGCAAATTTTGGAGCTTCTTTTAAGGCTTTTTTATCTAATACCCCAAAGTCTTCAATAATATTGGCATTCACTTCAAATATTTTTACTGGAAGTGTATCATCATTGGTGTAAAATTTAATTTCATTCTTAACAGGCCCAAATTCTACTGGCCTTCTAGGGTAGTAACGCATTTTTATTTTATACTCTGTATTGGGCGATACATTATCATAAGTTTTTACCAATTGAATATTGCTTGGCGCCTCTATTTTATAAAAATAAACCCGCTTGTTACTTAAATTATAGAAACCAATTTCGGTGCTATCATAACCCGTATTCTTAACATTTGGTAGATTAATCACATTAGATGCAACGGCTAAATTGCCATATCTATATTTATATATATCTGTTTGACTTAGGCGCGAAGCATAAACCACACCCTTAATGGTTAAATCGATTAATTCGGTTTCACCATTACTCATTACAGAAAGGGTTTTACTAAAAGCTCCTTGCCTATTATCTGGCTCAAAAACTGCATTAACAGATCCAGTATCTCCAGGCGCAATGCTTGTTTGTGTCCAACTAGTAGAGGTGCAACCACAACTAGTTTTTACATCAATAATTCTTACAGGAGATTTGCCTGTATTAATAAATTTAAATTCGTGAAAAACAGGCCCCCCCTTTTCATTTACATTTCCAAAATCCCACGAAGTATAAGGAAAATCAATTTTTCCTTTCCCTTCAGATTTCCCTTTATTTTGCGCTTGTAAATTGAAACTTAAAACCAATAGTGCTAAAGCCAAAAATTTTTTCATATTCAACATATCTTCAAATATATTAGATTATAGGTATATGTCTATGGTTGCAAGGCTATTTTATTTCAAAGGTATCTGCATCTAAAAAAACAGGGAAACTTTTACGGTATTCTATTAAGGCAGATTTAGAAAGCGTTAAGGTTTGAACCGACACCTCATTGGCTAAAGACCAAACAACTTCTCCAAGAGGACTAATTAATTGTGAATCGCCGCTATGATAAACCCCTAAACCATCTTCGCCCACACGATTAACAGTTGCAAAATAAGCTTGATTTTCAATGGCACGAGCAATTCCCAAGGCCTTCCAATGAGCGGCTCTTTTCTGAGGCCAATTGGCAACAACTATAGACAGGTCGTAGTTAAACTGTGGTGTTCTTCTTAACCAAACAGGAAAGCGTAAATCATAGCAAACAAAGGGTGCAATTTGCCATCCTTTATAAGAAATTAAAACCTGCCTATAACCTGCTTCAAATTGTGCATGTTCCTCTCCCATTCTAAACAAATGTGCCTTGTCGTAAGTTATAATTTTTCCGCTTGGTTCAACCCATAAAAAATGATTATAAATATTACCTTCTTCTTTAATCATAAGACTTCCGCAAATTGCGACATCTTTTTCTTTTGCCCATTTCTGCATCCATTGTACTGCTTCGCCATCCATGGGAACAGCAAGTTTTTTTGCATCCATAGAAAAGCCTGTACTAAAAACTTCAGGCAAAATTAATACATCCGTTTCGTGGTGCAAACCCGAAATTATTTTATTAAAGTTTTCTAAATTTTCTGCTTCACTTTCCCATACGAGCGGTTGTTGAAAAAATGTCAGTTTTAGTTCATTTGAATCCATTTTTCGATTTAGTTAATAGTTTAACAAGCTCCTCCATGCCTTCGGAAGCTCCTTTCATGATATGCGTGAAATTATATCCTTTAAATCCAGACACTGGCTTGGGGTCAATTAGAAATACAGGTACATCATAATTTACGTATTGAACCAAACCTGCGGCAGGATATACCTGTAGGGAGGTTCCTACGATTAAAAAAACATCGGCTTTTTCTACAATTTGAGCCGCTTTTTCTATCATAGGAACTGCCTCGCCAAACCACACTATATGGGGCCTAAGTTGAGAACCCATTTCGCATAAATCGCCTATATTTAGGTCATCACCATTTATTGAGTATACTAAATATGGATTTTTAGTACTCCGGCTTTTATTTAATTCACCATGTAAGTGTAATATATCCGAACTACCTCCTCTTTCATGTAAATCATCCACATTTTGTGTAATTATGCTAACTTTAAACTGCTTTTCTAGCTTGGCAAGTAATTTATGAGCTTTATTGGGTTGGGATTCATTACAAACTTTTCTTCTTAAATTGTAAAATTCTAGCACTAATTTCGGATTGCGCTCAAAGGCTTCTGGTGTAGCTACATCCTCAATTTTATGGCCTTCCCAAAGTCCTCCACTGTCTCTAAAAGTTTGAATGCCGCTTTCGGCACTTATACCTGCACCGGATAATACAACTAAATGAGGCTTTTGTTTGTCATACATAAGGTGTAAATTTACATAAAATTTGAGAACGGTTCAAGCTGATACAAAAAAAAACATATAGTTTATTTATTGCCTTTATATGGCTATTTGCTATAAAAGTGAGTGCGTTAAATTTACCACAGAACTATATTAAGTTCATGGAAAATAAAGGGCAATGGCCCGCTAATGTGCTCTTTAAAGCCGACTTACCTATTGGAAATTTATTTATAGAAAAGAATCAGTTAACCTATTTATTTGTTGACAAGGAAGCTACCCATGAATTGCAACATGGAAAGGATATTAAGAAAGTACATTTTCATTCGGTTAAGGTAAAATACAACAATGCTAATCCCTTTCCAGGGGTAGAAAAGCTTGAACCAAGCGAAGAATATTACAATTTTTTTGTTGGGGATAATACCAAACATGCCACTAACGTAAAAGCCTATAAAAAGGTTGTAATTAGTAATATTTATCCAGGTATAAACCTTGAAATAATTTCTAAGGGAACAGGAGTTAAGATTAATTATATAGTGAAGCCAGGTGCCAATCCTAATCAAATTCAATTAGAATATTTAGGTGCCGATGACTTAACAATTAAAGCAGGTCAATTACATGCTACCACGAGCTTGGGAGAGCTTTTAGAGGATCAGCCCATAAGTTATCAAATGCAAGGGGGAAATCAAAAAAGTATAGCTACACAATACGTTCTAAATCAAAATAAAATTAGTTTCAATTTAGGAAAGTACAATCGAATTTTGCCTTTAACCATTGATCCAGAAGTGGTTTTTGGAACCTATATGGGAAGCGCTGCAGATAATTTTGGCTTTGCAGCGAGCTATGATTTAAATGGGAATGCCTATGGTGCAGGAACCGTGTATGCGGCAAATTTCCCAACCATTGCAGGAGCCTATGATATAACCTTTGCTGGTGGCAATGATGCCGATGAAGAGTATGCTAGAGACGCATTTATAGCTAAGTTTAATGCATCTGGAACTACTTTACTTTACACGAGTTTCCTTGGGGGGGCTGATAATGAGCAACCACATTCGGTAACCTGTGTACCAAGCACTGGTGATGTAATTATATTTGGTACTACCTACTCTTCTGATTTCCCCACCACCAATTCTGCTCACGATAGAACTTATGGAGGAGGCTATGATGTTTTTATAACTAGACTAAGTGCTG
Organism: Bacteroidota bacterium; assembly: GCA_018883485.1. GTDB lineage: Bacteria > Bacteroidota > Bacteroidia > UKL13-3 > UKL13-3 > B1. The sequence goes on along the minus strand of VEQB01000061.1, from coordinate 5,401 downwards.
GGGGAAATATTTTACAAGCATCCACATTTTTAGGAGGGGCAAATGATGATGGTATAACAGGTATTGCGAATAGAGGGTTTAGCATGCAAATACATAATCTAGCTTACAATTATGCCGATTGGTTTAGAGGAGAAGTAATTATAGATTTAGCAGGCAATATTGTTGTTTCTACCTGCACCAAAACTACGCATCTTCAAGGTATGCCGCTTATTAATGCTGCACAGCCAATTTATGGAGGAGGTTTTCAAGATGGATTTATAGCAAAATATAATAGTAACTTAAGCACTATTTTATTTAGTACTTACCTTGGAGGCAGCGGCGATGATGCAGCTTATTCTGTATGCGTTACAAAAACCAATGAACTGATTGTTGGTGGTGGCACAAGTAGTTTAAACATGGCCTTTGGAACGCCTACATCAATACCAGCAGGAGGAACAGATGGCTTTATTGCAAAACTAAGCAGTTCTGGAGCTAGGCAACGCATTATTTATACTGGTACTACCTTTTACGACCAGGTTTTCTTTGTGGCAACAGATGATCAAAATAGGGTTTATGCCATGGGGCAAACAGCTGGCAATATGAATATGAGCCCTGGAGTTTATGGGCAAATAAATGGGAAACATTTTGTACAGCAATACAATACCGATCTAACCAATCTTTTGCGCACAACTACATTTGGTAAAACGGGTTCAACTCAGCCCTCATTATCTCCTTCTGCTTTTATGGTAGACGTTTGTGGAAGAATTTATATTAGCGGCTGGGGAGGCGGCACCAACCAAAGTTACCATAATGGATTGGATAACTTATTTGGATTTCCAACTTCTGCAGATGCTTTTCAAAAAAGCACAGATGGTTCAGATTTTTACTTGATGGTATTGGGGCCAAACTTTAGTAATTTATTATACGGCACCTATTACGGTGGAGCGCAAAGTCAAGAGCATGTAGATGGCGGAACTAGCCATTTCGATCCTTCTGGAGTTATTTATCAAAGTGCCTGTGCAGGTTGCGGCGGATTTAGCGATTTCCCAACTTCCCAAGATGCCTACTCTAGGGTTAATCCAGGTAAACGCGCATACAATACCACAGTGGGTGGCTGCAATTTGGGCTTATTTAAATTCGACATGCGCACCTATTTAATTCCTCCAGTTGTGCGCGATACCACACTTGTTTTGATTGCTGGTAAAATGCTTGAATTTGATTTTTATGCAACCGATGCTGGCAACGATATGCTTACATTAAGTGCAACAGGCGATATTTTAAATAAAGTACCCAACCCAGCAAACATTAACACCATTAGCTCCAATCCAGGTATTCTGCATGCTAGGTTAAGTTGGCAGTCTTTGTGTAGCGACTTTGGTTCAGACACTTTTAGAATTGAAGTGTTAGTTGAAGACGGCGCCTGCCCTACCCCTAATCAAAAAACCGCAACCATAAAAGTAGTTTTAATTTCTGAACCAATACCTGCCCCATTTCCACAATGTGTGAAAGCAGTAAACGATAACACTTTACAATTAGATTGGATAAGAAACCTCCCTAATAGTGATTTTAACAAATATATTTTACTTCGTTCGGTGGATTCAGATATAATGCTGCCCTATGATTCTAGCAGTAATCAATTATTAAATGGATACACTGATTTTAATGCTCCAGAAAATTTCAATAAAAATTATTGCTACCAAATTTTAATTCTAAATAGTTGCCTTTTACCAGGTGATACATCTCGTAAGATTTGCTCTCTGGTAAAAGATGATACCAGCGCAACACCAGCATTTACTAACCTTGGTACAGAAATAATTAGGTTGCGCGCTTTTGATACCTTGTTTAGGGTGATAACTGTTTTAGATACTGACCCTAAAGACTCTGTGTTTGCTAAGTTAAGTGGTAGCTTCCTTAATGCTAAAAAAGGAATCGTAATTAGCAACAATGATTTAGGATTTGCTACTACTACTATTTCATGGGTGCCAACTTGCGAAGATATTGGTAAAGATACACTAGAAATTATTATGTATTTACGCGATAATACTTGCCCCGCATTTAGGCAAGGTGTTAAGAAAATACAATTTCTGGTTGAACCTATGTTGCAGCCAAAATCGCCACGCATGTATTGCCCTAAACGGATTAATGATGATAGTATTTTATTAGAATGGCCTAATTATCCTGCAACTATTTTTACTCAAAAACTATACTTGTTTAGGGTAGTAAATGGCGTGTCGCAATTAATTGCAAGCATAGATAATGTTAATCAAACCCTATACTACGACCTGTATAATTTTGACAGAACTCAAAACACTTGCTATCAAATAAGTTCGAGTGATATTTGTGGCTATTTTAGTGATACTGGCGCTTTAAGTTGCTTGGAAATTTCGCCACGACCAGCACCTAATTTGCATTTATATACAGTAACTGTTGAGCAAGACAAAGAAATAAAATTGATATGGCAGCCTGCCAATACAGATAGTTTTTGGCGTTACATAGTTTACAGGAAAGAAGGTAGATTCGGTTTTAACTTCGAAAAAGTAATTGAGTTAAGAAATTTAAACGACACTTTTTATTTGGATCAAAACGTAAAAGTAGATGACAAGAGTTATTGCTACAAATTGGTGAACATGGATTTGTGCGGCAATTTAAGTGTAAATGATAAAGAGGCATGCAGCATTCTTTTAACAGGTAATAGTATCCCATTTGTGCATACATTAGATTGGTTACCTTATGACTATTGGCAAGATGGAACCAACAGGTATGAGTTGTTTAGAACTGAGCCAGGCATTAATCAAGATGTTGAAATTTTTGAAACCAGCACAAAATCATTGTTTCATAGAGACCAAAAATTAAACTACGATAACGGCTTATACAATTATACTGCTGTGGCCTATGAAAGCACAGCTGGGTTTAACCAAATTAGCGTTTCAAATACAATAGACTTAATTCAAGCGCCTATACTATATGCCCCTAATGCATACACAGAAAATGGAGATGAGTTAAACGACACATTTTTACCTATTACGGCCTTTATTAAGGACTACCACCTTCAAATATATAACCGTTGGGGTGAAAGGATTTTTGAAAGTTATGATAAGAAACAAGGATTTAATAGCCAGTTTAAAGGCATTGAGGTTAAATCTGATGTATATTTTTATTTAGTAAATTACAGCGGTTGGGATGGCAGTTTCCATACCAAAAAAGGCAATTTTACTTTGTTGCGCTAGGCAGAAAATTTTTCTTTTAATTTTAATCTAGTAAGGTGACGTTTGGTATCTAATGAAAAATCGTTGTCCATCATCCATTGGTAATAACCAGGTTCTGCTTTAAACACTTGTGAAACTAATTTTCCTCTATGCTTTCCAAAATTAAAAACTTCTTGCCCTTTTTCATTCAATACAATCCTACCTGCCAGGTCTACATTATTGGATTGGCCCGAGAATTTGTGGAGGAAATCTATATTATTTTCTAGCTGCTGATATCTTACAACTTGTGCTTTTAAAATCTCCCAAGTAGCGCGAGTATCTGCTTCGGCACTGTGTGCATTTTCAAGGTCTGCATCACAATAAAACTTATAAGCGGCCTTTAAATTACGAGGCTCCATAGTATGGAATATGCGCTGTGCATCTACAAATTTTCTATTCTCTGGATCGAAGTCAACTCCAGCGCGCAAGAATTCTTCTACCAACATTGGAAAATCAAACTTATTTGAGTTGAACCCACCAAAGTCGCAACCTTGCATGAAAACAGCAAGTTCTCTAGCAAATTCGGAAAAGCTAGGTTTATCGGCCACGTCTGCATCTGAAATACCATGAATAGCTGTAACTTCTGCAGGAATAGGAATACCAGGATTAATGCGTTGTACCAAAGTAATTTCTTCACCATTGGGAAGTACTTTAACACAGGCAATTTCTACAATTCTATCATTGGAGATACTAATACCAGTAGTTTCTAAATCGAAAACTACTAAAGGCCGTTTAAGTTCTAATGCTGGCATGGTTTAAAGCTCCTCTATTTGTGAGCCACTAGTCTCAGCATCATCCCCACCTTCGCCGTTGTCGAACAAGCCAAATTCATCTGCTTCATCATCAGAAATTTCGCCTGGCAACTCCTCGCTTCTATTGATATAATTTTTTGTTATCTCGTCAAATTCATTATCGTCTACCAAGCCAAATTTTTGAACCTTATCGTATTGTTTTGGTGCCGGGCCAACGCTTTTTACCAAATTTGGATATTTTACTTTTGGGTTTTCCTCCTTCGCAATATGTGTTAATTCAATCATGAGTGTCCAGCATTCTATAAAATCATAAACATACATTATTTTCTGATGCGGGTCTATAATAAATTGACTCAGTTTAGCTTTAGCCATAATAGGAACCGGATTTTCGGGATTCTCACTCATGTCTTCAAGCGTAATTTCCTGCCCTTTTTTCCAGCTATCGTTGCTCATATAAAAGGATGCCAATTGTTTTTCATCAAAACCAATACTAGCAAGGATAGCCTTATGAAACTCTAAAAAGGTTTGCGTAGATTTTATCTCTATTACGCGGTAGATATCTTCGTATTCTTCGAAAGAAATTTTAAATTTATATAGTGCCATGAAGCCATTTAATGAGCTGCGAATTTCTATTATTTTTTCTATTGCACAAGTATTTCTTAGGACTATTCATTTTCAGTTAAATAAATTACCTTTGTGGAGCAAAACAGACTATCGCTGTGAAGCAATTCAGAGAGGAAAGTCCGGGCAACATAAGCAGCATACTTCCTAACGGGAAGGTCTTTGGGGTAATACCAAAGAACAGAAAGTGCCACAGAAAATAAGTAGCCTTTAATGGTTTAGGCCAAAGGAGGTGATAGTGAAAAGGCGGGGTAAGAGCCCACCGGGTGCTTAGTGATAAGCATTGCATGGTAAACCTTATGCGTTGCAAGGCCAAATAGGCAAGAAATAAAAGGGTGTTCGCTTAGCACCAACAGCCTCGGGTTGTTTTTCTTGCGGGTAGGCTGCTACATCTTATTAGTAATAATAAGGGCAGATAAATGATAGTCGCGGGCCAGATTTCGGTCTGAACCGTACAGAACCCGGCTTATCGTTTTGCACAAATAAAGGGGCTTCGGCCCCTTTTCCATAATAAAACAATGAACATGATTGCATTCAATAACTTAAGTCAACTGCAAGAAATAGACGAACTTTCTAAAGAAAAATCGGTAATCATTTTTAAGCATAGTACCCGCTGCAGCATCAGCGCCATGGCTCTGAATAGGTTCGAAAAAGCATATGCCGCTGAAAACCCAAACACACTTCCGGTTTATTATTTAGACTTGCTGCAATTCAGACCCATCTCCAATGAAATAGCAAATAGATATGGTATTGAACACCAATCGCCTCAAACCCTTTTAATTAAAAATGGGGTTTGTGTACACC
>VEQB01000060.1 GCA_018883485.1 Bacteroidota bacterium | reverse complement strand
ATATTATACAAGCCATACAACGCAGAGGAGAGGAAATGAATGTAAGGCATATTTTAATTATGCCAAAAATCTATGCAAGCGATGTAGAAATTGCTAAAAATAGAATAGATACTTTAATGATGATGATAAAGGCAGATTCTATTTCATTTGAATTAGCAGCTAAACGTTATTCTATGGATGAAAACACGCGAGGCGCTGGTGGAATAATAGGCGCAGGAATTCAAGGGAATGGTCATATTCCGGTAGATTTACTTTCTAAAGAGTTAAATATAAATGTGCAAGACATGGAGGTTGGAGAAATTTCTGAACCTGAATTATTTTTTATGCCTGGCCAAGACCAAAAAAAGGCTTGGCGCATATTTTACCTCAAAAGCGAAACACCTCCCCATAGAGCCAATATGAAAGATGATTATCAAAAACTACAAGCACTAGCTTTTGAGAAAAAACAAAAAGAAACAAGAGAGAAATGGATAGAACGTTATAGAAAAGAATTTTTTATTCAAATTAACCAACCTTACAGCGAATGCCCGCAACTTAAAGGCTGGGGTTCCAACAAATAAGATAGCAAAAACCATATGATTCAATTTGAAAACGACAAAGCTGCAGCCATAGCTTTAAACCAAAAATATAAAGATTTAAAACAAGAAATTTCAAAAGCTATTATTGGTCAACATGAAGTTGTTGATGCGGTGCTTATCTCCATTTTTTGTAATGGCCATTCCCTTCTTATAGGATTACCTGGTTTAGCTAAAACCCTCTTAATTAAATCTATTTCTCAAGTGTTGGATTTAAATTTTAGTCGCATTCAATTTACCCCAGACTTAATGCCAAGCGACATTACAGGTTCCGAAATACTAGATGAAAACAGGGTATTTAAATTCATGAGAGGTCCTTTATTCGCAAATATTATTTTAGCCGATGAAATCAATAGAACACCTCCAAAAACCCAAGCTGCCTTATTAGAAGCCATGCAAGAAAAATCGGTTACTATTGGAGGTAAATTACACCACCTAATAGAGCCCTTTTTTGTTTTGGCTACACAAAATCCTATCGAGCAAGAAGGAACTTACCCATTGCCAGAAGCGCAACTAGACCGGTTTATGTTTAATGTGCTTTTAGATTATCCTAGGCTTGAAGAAGAAATTGAAGTAGTAAGAAGCACCACACAAAATCTAAAACCAGAACTAAAAACCATATTGCACGCCCAAGAAATTTTATATTTCCAACAGTTGGTTCGTCGCGTACCAGTAACAGATAACGTATTAACCTATGCGGTAAATTTAGTAAGCAAAACTAGACCTAACACACCCAATGCCCATCCTGTGGCAAATGATTTCTTAGAGTATGGTGCTGGACCAAGAGCTGGCCAATTTTTAATACTTGGCGCAAAATGCCATGCCTTAATCAATGGAAAATATTCACCAGATATAGAAGATGTAAAAGCAATAGCGGCCAATGTATTAAGACATCGTTTAATTAGAAATTACAAAGCAGAGGCTGAAGGGGTGAGTGCAGAAAAAATTATTGCACAACTCTTATAATTGTTTAAACCTCACCTTGCGCTTCGCGCCATAATTGGTTAAATGTTTTTTCTGCTAGCTTAGGAAACTCTCGCTGTTCGCCCCATTCACTTTTATAAAATTGCTTTAGCGTAAAACCCTTTATACCGGCAGGCCTATTCATATTTTTTCGGTTCAACATAAATTTTTTCCAGGTATACCAACCAAATTTTTCACCTGTTTTTTCAAGTCCTTGGCTAACAATATCGTGCCTATTTCTTGCCAAATGGTTATGTAAATCAATTTTTACTGGGCAAACATCTGTGCATCTGCCGCATAAAGTAGAGGCATTACTTAAATGTTTATAGGCCTCTAAATCGCTTTGCAAAGGATTTAATACTTGGCCAATTGGGCCGCTTTTGGCACCTTGATATAGGGCTGTGCCACCGCTAGCAGTAAATACCGGACAAACATTGTGGCAAGCACCGCAACCAATACAAGATAGAGCTTGTCGTTGATCTTGAGAAGCCATTACCGAAGACCTCCCATTGTCTATTAAAATCACAATAAACTCTTGCGGGCCATCCAGCTCTTCTCTTGTGGCTGGACCAACTATGGTATTGAATGCCGAGAGTTGTTGTCCAGAGGCATGCGTAGAAAGGAGCGAAAAAAACAACTCTAAATCGCTAATGCTTGGAATAATCTTATCTATGGATGCTAAGACTACATGTGTTTTAGCAAACGTGTAACACAAACGAGCGTTACCCTCATTTTCCGATATCGCAACCATACCTGCATCGGCAATTAAAAAATTCGCTCCAGTTATTCCGAGGTCGGCTTCAAGATAATTCCTTCTAGTTTCCTCACGCAAATCACTCATCAATTCTTGGTTATCTGCTTCAAGTGACGACCTAATCGCGGTATTTAATTTTTTATTTATTTCACCATACTTTAGGTTAGCCGCAGGCAATACGGGATGAAAAGGAGACTCTTTGGTTAATTCAATTAAAAAATCCCCAACATCTGTTTCGTTAACCACCAAATCTTTATTACCTTTTAAATGAGCCATTAAACCAATTTCACTTGCAAGGGAGGTCTTGCTTTTTACTATTTTCTTGCTTTTGGTTCTTAAAATAATTTGATCTAATTCTTGAAGCGCATTTGCTGCGTCATAAGCCCATACTACTTTACCACCTTTGCGCAAAACGGAGGCCTCAAAATCTACTAAATATTTATCTAAGCTCTCAGTTACTTTCCATCGTATGTAAGCAGCACGTTGCTTGGCCAATTCTAAATTTTGAAAATAAGACAGCGCTTTTAGCCTTCTGCTATCGAAATGTTGCAGCAATTGCGCTGCCTTTTGATGGCTATTATTTGTAATCTGTTTATTTAGTTCTGCTATAAAGGCTTCATGCGGGCGCATATGAGGAGTTTTTTCAAATGTAAATATTTGCTGCTAATTTTAAACTTTTATAAAATATGGTTATCAATTAAACGGGTTGAACCTAAATTAACTGCAACTAAAACAACAGCATTGGCAGAATAATCCTGCAAAGTTTCCAGAGTATTGGGGTCACAAACCTCTAAATATTCTAACTCAAAAGGCAACTTAGATAAGCTACTTCTTGCTTCATTGAGCGCGGCTTCCCAGGCTAATTTTTGCCATTGTTGAGATAAGTATTGAAGTGTTTTAAAAATTTGTGGCGCAATAGCTCTTTCTTCTCTCGTTAAACGCACATTTCTGCTGCTCAGAGCCAATCCATCGGCTTCCCGCACAATAGCACACCTATTAAATTTAATACTTGGAAAATCTCTAGCTATTAAGGTTTGAACTACCATACACTGTTGATAATCCTTTTGCCCAAAATACACCTGGTTTGGAAGTGTTATTTTAAACAACTTTGTGAGAATAGTAATTACACCATCAAAATGCCCTGGCCTTTTGGCACCTTCTAAAACATGAATAAAATTACCATAATCTGCAGCACTAAGTTTCAATTCCTTAGATTGGTAAATTTGAGAAACCTCTGGGTGAAAGAGCACATCACAACCAACAGCAGCTAAAAGCAGCAAGTCGGCCTCCAATGTTCTTGGGTAATTGGCTAAATCAGTTGGGCTATTAAACTGTGTTGGATTCACAAAAATACTGCAAACCACAAAATCGGTATTTGCTTTTGCCTCTTCAATTAATGAAATATGGCCAAGGTGCAAAGCACCCATAGTTGGCACAAAACCTATAGCTAAATTTTGGGCCTTTTTCGCTTTTATAAGCCCCTCAAGGGCAATAGGATCTTTAATCAGTATCACTTTAAACTTTGGTTATCAACCTAATAAACATTATTCCTACAATAAAGGTGCGAATATTAAGGAATTAATTTAAGATTAGTGTAACTTTGCATACTTTTTTAAACACGGTGAGTATGGCAAAAAAGAGAGTTCTGTACATTTCTTCGGAAATGACACCTTTCCTTAAAGTAAGTAGTGTTGGTGAGTTGGCAAGAGTGTTGCCCCAGGCTATTCAAGAACAAGACAACGAAATTAGGGTTTTAATGCCTAGATTTGGTTGTATTAATGAGAGAAGAAATAGATTACACGAGGTAGTTAGATTGAGTGGAATTAACATCACAATTGATGATAATGACAATCCTCTAACTATTAAGGTAGCCTCTCTTCCCGAAGCAAAAATGCAGGTTTATTTCCTAGATAACGAGGACTATTTTCATCGAAAGTTTGTTTACACAAATGAAAAGAATGAATTCTATGGAGATAACGACGAGCGTACCATCTTCTTTTGCAAGGGCGCTCTAGAAACTGTGAAAAAGCTTGGATGGCAGCCAGATATTATTCACTGCCAAGGATGGATGACGAGTCTTATACCCTTGTATCTTAAAACTATTTACAAAGATGAACCCGTATTTCGCCTTGCTAAGGTTGTTTACTCTGTTTTTGAAAACCAGTTTGCAGAAAATATGGGTAAAGAATTTGGCAGAAAGGCTAGCTTAAATTCTATAGATAATAAACAAGTTTCCTCTTTGGCTAATGCTACTTGCTCTGATTTATACATGAGCGGAATTACACATGCTGATGCATTGGTAAAAGCAAGCACCGAAATAGACCCTGAAGTGACCAAGTTCATTAAAAAGCAAAAAGGTAAGCCAATTATTGAACACATTGAAAGTGAAGACAATACAGCCGCCTACATAGATTTGTATGACTCATTATTGGATCGCCAAAACTAAAAACGCTTTCTTTTTACTTGTTGTAAGCATTCTTTGGTTTGCTTGCCAAAAAAATACCGACTTAGTTCCGGCTGGCTTTGTAGGCGCTAGAAATGGGTATCAAACATTGTTTGATACAACCATTGATTTGCGAGCTTACACAGTTAAAATGGATTCTGTGATAACCTCTCGCCTAAGCGCCTATGCTATTGGAACCATAAATGATCCAGCTTTGGGAACATCAAGCGCTGCTTTAATTACTCAGGTGAGTTTACCCGGAAATGGGTTCTCTTGGGGCAGTGGTGTATTTAAATTGGACTCCTCTATTTTGCAATTACGGTTCAGAAATCTTTTAAGCTCTGATGGAACCTATTTTAAAGATTATTATGGAGATAAAAATGCAACCCACACCCTTAAAGTTTATCTATTAGATGAGAATCTAAGAATAGATTCTACCTATTATTCTTCAAGAAATTATAAAACAACTGGTGTTGTGATGGGTAGCTGGACAGGAAAATTTAATTTTACAGATACCCTTACCATCAAGCAAGGTTCCCAAACAGTGGTTATTCCACCACACATACGAATTCCTATGAATCAAACTTTTAATGATTTGCTTTATGGCGCAGAATTAAGAGGAGAATTTGCCTCTCAGTCTGCTTTTAAAGCAGCATTCAAAGGTTTTGTAGTTGTAGACGAAAGTAATTTTGGCCCTGGAGGAGGCAGTATTGTATATGTAAGGTTAAACTCTGATGTTACTGCTTTAACTGCCTTTTATAAAGACTCTTTGGCTGCTGATTTTCCTATTATTGGCGGAAATAATGGTGTGGATGCCTCCTATAACTTTTATAAGCATAGCAATGTTCCAGCAGATATACTGCAAGTGATTGGATCGGGAAGCCACAGAGATACAGGTTTTGTGCAACCTTTAGCGGGCACTAAACTTAGAATAGAAATCCCAAATTTATTTGATGCTTTCGCGAACCCCAAACTGGCTATTAATGGAGCAGAATTAACTTTTACACCGCAAACCGGAAGCTTTACAGAAACTTACTCTTTACCTAAAGTAATGAGTTTAGTTGGTTCGGATTCTACAGGTAAAAACAAATTTTTAAAAGATCAAATTACAGAAGGTACCAACTATTACGGAGGAAAACTAAGCAATAATAAGTACTCCTTTAATATCGTAAGGCACCTGCAAGATTTATTAATTAAATACAAAAGTGGCGCTAACATGAATTACGGAATGCACCTCATTGTACCGGCGGATAATCCAATTACGGCCGAACGAGTTATTATAGATACAAGAAAAAATTCGGGCTCTTTTAAACTTAAACTCACTTATACGGTTATTAAATAAGTTTGATTCTGTATTTAACAAAAAATATCACTCCTGCACAAATCGCAGAACTGCAATTGCACCTGAATCAAATAGGTTGCGATGCTACCATGCTTGCCATGCATAACGCATTACTTTCTCCTAATTTAAAAGACACTAAAATAAAAGAAAAATATCCTTTTATTAAAGAAGTAAAATCTATAGACAGCCCTTTTCAACTTCCTTCTTTATCTTTTAAAAAAGAAACACTTTTTGAGGTTAATGGAATAGCCATAGGTACTCATTTCAATAACATAATAGCGGGGCCATGTAGCATAGAAAATGAAGAACAAATCTTTGAAACAGCCACTTTTCTGCAAAAACAACAAATAAAGTTTTTAAGAGGTGGTGCCTATAAACCCCGCACTTCGCCTTATACCTTTAGAGGTTTGGGCAAAGATGGCCTTAAATTAATGAAACAAGCAGCAGATGCCAATGGTATGGCTGTGGTTACAGAGTTAATAGACCTAAGCCTACTTGAGGAAGTTTTACAGTATACAGACATTATTCAGATTGGAAGTAGAAATATGGCTAACTTCTATATGTTAGCCGAGTTGGGAAAAGTGAATAAACCTATCCTCCTTAAACGCGGTATGCAAGCAAAAGTTAATGAATGGTTGCTTGCTGCCGACTATATCATGAGCGGTGGCAATGAAAAGATAATATTGTGCGAAAGAGGTATTAGAAGCTTTGATCCCATGAGCAGAAATGTAATGGATATTGGTGTAATTCCTTTAATTCAAAGTTTAAGTCATTTACCAATAATAGCTGACCCAAGCCATGGCACCGGCGCTTCCCAGTTTGTAACTGCCATGTCTAAAGCAGCTATGGTTGCTGGGGCCAACGGTCTTATGGTTGAGGTGCACCCAGATCCTAAAAAAGCCTTATCCGACAGCAAACAAGCGCTTAGCTTTCTTCAATTTGAAAAGTTAATGCAGGAAATTGAATTGTTAAAACCTACCATTAAAAATCCAATTGATGCCAGCTACTCAATTGTTGCATAATTATTCCTTTTTCCTTTAGTTTTTCGTATTTTTGTGCCCTATGTGTGGAATTGTTGCTTACATCGGGCACAGAGATGCTTGCCCAATCGTGCTTAAAGGTCTTAAGCGTTTAGAATACCGTGGTTATGATAGTGCTGGTGTTGCCCTCCTAGATAGCAACAAAAACATGAAGGTTTATAAAAAGACTGGAAAAGTTAGCGATCTAGAACGTGAAATTGGTGATAGGGATACCTCAGCTTTTACAGGCATGGGTCATACCCGCTGGGCTACCCACGGCGAACCAAATGATAGAAACGCCCATCCTCATCTTTCTGGTGATGGTCAATTTGCAATTATTCATAATGGTATTATAGAAAACTATTCTGCGTTAAAAGAAATGCTCAAAGAACGCGGACACGAATTTAAAAGCGAAACAGATACAGAAGTATTGATTCACCTCATTGAAGAGGTATATAAAAACAACTCTGTTAAATTTGAAGAGGCGGTGCGTATGGCATTAACCCAAGTTGTAGGTGCATATGCTATTGTAATAACCTCCAAAAATGACCCTAACTATCTTATAGGCGCTAAAAAAGGGAGCCCAATGGTTATTGGAGTTGGAGATAATGAATATTTTATTGCCAGTGATGCAACCCCAATTGTAGAATACACTAGAAATGTTGTGTATATGCAAGATGGCGAAATAGCCATTATTGAAGACAATGCGTTAACTATAAAAACTATTGATAATACTGTTAAAACACCTTACATACAAGCAATAGAGTTTAATTTAGAAAATATTGAAAAAGGTGGGTATGAACATTTCATGCTAAAAGAAATTTTTGAGCAACCACGCAGTATTTTAGATTCTTTTAGAGGTCGTATCCACTTACCAGATCCATTAATAACGATGGCTGGTATTGACAAGTTTGAAGATAAAATTAAAAACTTAGACCGTATTGTTATTCTAGGTTGTGGCACTTCATGGCATGCTGGTTTAGTGGGTGAATATTTGTTTGAAGATATTGCACGTATCCCAACAGAAGTAGAATACGCATCAGAATTTAGATATAGAAACCCTGTTGTAAGGGAAGAAGACTTTGTAATTGCTATTTCTCAATCTGGTGAAACCGCAGATACGCTTGCTGCCATTGAATTAGCTAAAAGAAAAGGTGCCACCATTTTTGGAATTTGTAATGTGGTTGGTGCAAGTATTCCTAGAGCAACAGATGCTGGCGCGTATACCCATGCTGGGCCAGAAATTGGAGTAGCTTCTACCAAAGCATTTACAGCACAAGTAACCGCTCTATTACTAATGGCTTTGTCTATGGGGCAAAAGCGTGGAACCGTTAGCACAAGTCGCATGCGCGAAATGCTAAATGAAATTGAAAGCATACCAGCTAAAATAGAAAGAGTATTACTTCTAGACAATCAAATTAAGTTAATAGCAGAAGAACTAAAAGACAGTAGAAATGCCCTTTACTTGGGAAGAGGTTATGGCTTCCCAATTGCCTTAGAAGGTGCACTTAAGTTGAAAGAAATTTCTTACATCCACGCAGAAGGTTACCCAGCCGCAGAAATGAAACATGGCCCTATTGCCTTAATTGATGAAGAAATGCCAGTTATTGTAATTGCTACCAATCATAGCAACTATGAAAAGGTGGTGAGCAATATACAAGAAGTGAAAGCAAGGAAAGGAAGAGTAATTGCCATCGTAACAGAAGGAGATACGCATGTTAAAACTATGGCAGATCATGTAATTTATATTCCAAGTTGCGAAGAAGCTTTATTGCCTCTAATTGCTACTATTCCGCTTCAATTACTCTCTTACCATATTGCGGTTTTAAGAGGTTGTAATGTAGACCAACCAAGAAACTTGGCAAAATCCGTTACGGTGGAGTAGCAAATTCCCATAATAAAAAATGTATCTTGTTTAAATACTATATCAATAGTTTATCGACTAGGGAATTAAAGTCTAAAAATAAACACTAACAAACTAGACACATTGGTTCAAACATTTGTAAATCTATTTGTTGTTGTTATGGCAACTTTCATCACCTTTGTATTTACTATTTTCAAGAGCCAAGTTGCTCAATTGCTTTATAAAGTAATTAAATAAGATTCGTAATGGCACCCAAACGGCTTCCAGTTCAATAAAAAAATATTCAGACATTATAAAAGAATATGGTAGATTATGGTAGAAAAACTTGGATGAAATCTGAGGCAAAAAAGAGCACAAAATTCTTTTTTACAAGGCCAGCTTACCAATGATATAATAATTCTTGCTGCTTTGTAGCAAATTTTGTAACCTTGGCATAGCATATTGAAATTTTACATGGGAGAAAAAATGGTAAATATGCTATTAGAAGAAAACGACGAGGTGGATGTGATGTATGTAAAAGAGCTCTAAAAACTAATAAATAACATGTTCTTTAATACGCAAGAAATTTCATTAGACACCTTGAACCAACGCAACAAAAACACCATGAGCGATTGGCTAGGTATAGAACTTTGTGAATTGGGTTCAGATTTTCTTACTGCTAAAATGCCTGTAGATCACAGAACAGTGCAACCTTTAGGTGTTGTAAATGGTGGCGCTTTTTGTGCCTTAGCAGAAACTGTTGGTAGTGTAGCTGCAAACTTGTGTTTAGACAGAAGCAAACAAGTAGCTTTAGGTTTAGATATAAATGCAAACCATATTAGAAGCGCAAACAAAGGTTTTGTTTACGGAAAAGCTATTCCTTTTCATATTGGGAAAACCACTCAAGTTTGGGAGATAAAAATTACGGATGATGAGGGCAAATTGTGCTGTATCAGCAGGC
>VEQB01000435.1 GCA_018883485.1 Bacteroidota bacterium | reverse complement strand
GATTTAAGTGGAACACCAGAGGTAGGAGATGATGCGAGTAGTTTTTTGTTTGATGCTTGGGTTGCTTATAACCCCATTAAGAAGCTTGAAATTAAGTTTGGTCAAACTTCTAACTTTACAGAAAATCGCGAAATGCTCATGAGTTCTAATGCGCTTCAGTTAGCCGAACGTAGTCGATTAAGTTCGGCATTCTCTGTTTTTAGAGAGTTCGGACTATTTGTTAATTATGAGTTTAAACTAGGGCGAAATTTTTTCATCAATCCAGGTGCTTCTGTAACCAATGGCGATGGGCCAAATGTGTTTGCAAACGATCATGGTGGAATAAAGTATGGGGGAAGAATAGATTTTATGCCTTTTGGTAAGTTTGTTAGTTTAGGCAAGTTTCGTCAAGGAGATATGGCTAGAGAATTAACCCCAAAATTATTGTTTGGGTTTAATTACAGCAAAGCAAATGGAATAAGTAGCAGGAGAGGGGAAGCAAGTGGAACCATTATTTACCTCAATGAATCGATGCAAGAAAGTTTGCCAGATTTTACAAAATATGGTGCTGATTTTCTATTTAAGTATAAAGCTTTTAGTGTACTAGGAGAATATATTAAATCTCAGTCTTCTGTGCCCAGCGACATCATGTATAGAGTTAGAAATGATGGCTCTATAAGCAATACATTTGATGTAAATGGTGTGCAAGATGTAAGCAATTACGTTAAAAGCCGAATGGTGTTGGGCAGTGCATTCAACATTCAAGGGGGATATATTTTCAATAAGAATATTTCTGTAGACGCTCGGTTTATGCATTTTGATTCGGATCAATATTCCTTCTTAAATAATGCTACTATTTATAAGCGACCAAACTACTATACCATCGGTTTAAGTAAGTTTTTTACCCGTAGTCACTCCTTTAAAATTCAAGGTTCTTTTACCCTCGTTGATGTAGAGAATGGAGGTTTAGATATTTTAGGTAATACCATTTACAACAATGAGTATATCACCAATGTTATTGCCACTTTATCTTTCTAATATGAAAAACGCATTCGCATTTATTTTTATTTGTCTGGCTTGTGGTTTCACTTTAGATTTTAATCCTCAGCCAAAGGAAATGACGCTTAAGTACTTTCCAGAGTTTAACTACGATATCAATACGCCTGCTTTTCGCAAGAAATCGGGATTTACAAAGCAACCAGAAATGATTGCTTATTTAAATGAATTGCAAGCCTCTCACCCTGATGTAATGTCCATTACTTATATCGGCGAAAGTCAAAGAGGTAAAAAGGTTCCAATGGTATTGTTACAAAAAAAGAATGGGCAACCTAAATTAAAAGTTTGGTTGCAAGGAGGTTTACATGGCAATGAAATGGCCACTACCGAGTCGGTTTTATACATGCTGAACCAACTTCTCAATGATAACTCACTTGCTTATCTCTTAGATAAGTTGGATATCGCATTGGTTCCAATGGTTAATATTGATGGCTACGAACACCAAGATAGATATGCTGCCAATGGTTTAGATATGAATAGAGATCAAACCAAATTAATCATTAAAGAGAGTGTGTTCTTAAAACAATCTTTTAGTGATTTTAACCCTCATGTAGCTATAGATTTTCATGAATACAACCCTTTTAGAAGAGACTTTGTGCAATTGAGCTCTTATGGTGTTGCTTCTAGGCACGATGTGATGTTTATGACCTCAGGCAACCTTAATGTAAGTGAAAAGTTGCGTAAATATACCAATGAGGTTTTTGTTGATGAGGCTCAAAAGGCTTTAACCCAAAAAGGATTGGTTTACTGTGAGTACTTTACTACAGATCATGATTTGGGTGAGTTAAATATCAATCAAGGTTCTAACAATGCCAGATCAAGTGCAACTTCATTTGCACTTGCCAATACCATTTCTACTTTAGTTGAGATTAGAGGAATTGGTATTGGAAGAACCTCCTTTAAACGAAGAATTTTTACGGGTTATACCATTGGCTTATCTTATTTAAAAACTGCTTACAATCGTTTTGATGAAGTAATAACAAACTTGCAACCAATGCTAGACGAAAGAACGATAGCAGTGGTAAAGTCAAAGAAGCTAACCAAAGTTATGCCGCTTACTTTTATAGATATCAAGACCAATGAAGAAATTAGCATTAATCTAAAAGTGGGCAATGCTACATTTAGCTCACCTGTACTTACACGCAATGCACCTGTGGCTTATTTAATTGAAGCAACCGAGGCAGAGGTTATTAAGAAATTGAAAATTTTGGGGGTTCAGGTTGAGCGTTTGGATGC
>VEQB01000434.1 GCA_018883485.1 Bacteroidota bacterium | reverse complement strand
ATCCTACACCGTGCGGTACAGAAAGAGTTCTAACGCTATTATAAGTAACTGGATTGATAGTCATGTTGCGAGAGTAGCGATAAGGTCTGATACCTAAACCTGTTGTATCTTCATCTTGAACATAAGTTCCAATTCCTCTTGCAGCATTATTGCCATTTTCCCATTCTTTAGTAGTAAAGGCAAGGGTGAAAAAATCACTCCAGCCTTCTCCAGCTTGTTCTTGGTTACCAAGGCAACTAGAATTTAAAGGTCCACCAGTTAATCTGTTAGAAACTCCATGACCTAGCTCGTGCGCAATAATCCCATTGTCAAAATCACTATCATAAATAGGCGCAGAATTAAAGGCTGAAGAATCGAATAATACCGCATAAACAGAATCTATTTCCAAGGCGCTCTTAAGCATAACTCCAGTTCCTAAACTAATGCTAATAGAAGGAATGGTAATGGCATTGTCTACTCCTATAACAGCAGTAGGCGGGGTAGTGCTAGAGTTATTAGCTATAATAACACCAATTGCGCCTAGGGCTTGTAGTTTTTTAATTTTAGTTCTTGCCACACTACTTTGTGTTCCGCAAGAGCCGCCTCTGTCAATTAAAGCAATTTTACCGTTAATTTCGGCCGCATTAGCAATTACTCCGCATGCATTATTGGTTGTTGCTCCGCTATCTTTAACTAAAACTATTTGTCCTGGTATGCCATTTGGGCTCAATCTTGGGCCAGGGGAGGATTGTAAACCATAATATTGACCATCTACTGTTAAAGGATAAAGGATACCTAAAGTATTGCTACTTGAGGCAGCAGAAGTTGGCCATAAATACATTTGCATTCTGCCACTGCTTCCATCTACTGGGGTAGAGAAATTGGCATTGGATGTTCCACTTCCATCTTGTGCTTCTGCATTAACTGCATCGCGCTGCCTGCCTAAGCCAGAATAGTTTTTGTATTGAAAATTTCCAGACTCCTCATCAAACCCATATTCAAATAAAATATCGTGTAGCACATTATTCATGTAAAACAAATTAGTTATGGCAGCATCTAAATTTGCTCTAGGCTTTGCTTTGATATCATAAGGGAAATCAAATAATAAACTATCGCCCCCACTAGGTGAGTATCCATTGCCGTTGTTAGCTAGGGTATCTTCTTTAGCAACTACATTATTACCACGCGTAACGGTGTAATTATGTCCAACAACCCCATCTGTATCATGCCATCCAAATGGAGAAGCCTTAGCGGTATGCATGTTACTAAGCAATTGACGAGAACCATGGATAGGACTTTCTATTGGCAATGGAAAAGCATTATAAGTGCCTGTAGAGGCTTTTTTCTTCAAGCTCCCAAATACTTCTTCTTCACCTTCAAGATTTTCGAATGAAATGTTTCCAGAATGATAAATTTCTTCGGGTGAACATCTAGTGGTATAATTCAATTGTTCTATGATTTCTCCAGAATTGGCATCCACCTTGGTATTCCACCAATCACCAGTTTCATCGTTCAGAAATTCTACTTGTTGCACCGCTACTATTTTACCATCTTTTGCCCAATAACCGGCTTTAACAAACATTTTTTCTGTTGAAACGCTTGCATTGGTAAAAACAAATTTCCCGTTCTCTAGGGTTATACTTTTGTTCAAAGCACTTGGCGCCACTAAAATTCCATCATGCCCTAAGGCTAGTTGCAAAGCTTTACTAGGATCAACCTTAACTGCTTTGTTTAAGGTTTTTGTTTTTGCATTATCTATAAAATTGTGATGTAGGCTAACGAGTTTCCCATCAGCATTAAAATGCATATCTACATTGGCATTAAATACTTCTATGCCATTCACCAATTGGTTGCCATATATATGGGTAATACCATTGTGTTTGGTGGTATAACTAGAACTAATTGCCAAATCAATTTCTTCAAAAGTGGCGAAGTTTTGATTGCTTAAATTGCTCTTTAAAGCAATTACAACATTTTCTTTGCTAATTTGTGCAAAGGAAATAGACGCACTTAAAGTAAGGAGAATGAAGAGAGTAATGTTTTTTCTCATGAAGTTTTAGTTAATGTTAAATGTTAAGAACTATCAAATATGTGATATTGTTTGTCAATTAGAAAATTTTTAATGTAATATTAATTTCATAAGCTCCTAAAAAGAGGTTTTTTACACTTATCTGATAATGCTTATTTCTTATTTTGGTGTAAGGGTAACAAAATAAAAATAATAGAAAAGGCAACCCCTAATTGGTTTTCTAACGGGGCTTCAAACATAAAGGCAAAAGATAAAATGGTGTATTGAACCAATAATATTGG
>VEQB01000433.1 GCA_018883485.1 Bacteroidota bacterium | reverse complement strand
ACCACAAACTTATGCTGCGCAATTTTGCCATACTCATTAGTTAATAATATTACGTAAATGCCATTTTGCAATTTGCTAATATCTAAAACTATCTTGTTTAAACCTGGCTTAGCAAACTCTTTATTTAAGGCTGTAGTTATGCCGCCTTTTATATCTATAATAGAAATTGTAACTAATTCTTTTTTGTCACTTTCAAATTCAAAAGATACTTGTTCATTACCTGGGTTTGGATAAACAATAGAATTTTCTTTATTTAAATTATCCTTTAAACTTAAACTAGGATCATTAGCACTTACTCTTCCTATCCAAGTGCGATTTTGCCCATTGGCATTTCCAAAAGAACCATTGAGCCAAGCCACCCCATTTTCATTAAACTTTTTTTGAATACCGGTATAGTCGCCCCAACGCTCTACACTATCTTGTATAATCCTAATATTACCTTCACCACTTTTTACAAAAACTGGCGCTGAAACATTAAAATTCTTATCTACATATACCACTGAAGTTCCAGGAAAATGGGTCGGCGAAACATGAGAAAAAGTTATCATGCTGCGATGGTCGCCATCTAATCCACTACCTACATAAGCAATACTTGGATATCCAAAATCTAAGGTATCAGAAGAGATAATACTTGCCTCTACACGTGGCTTATTTGTCCATACTTCATGCACTCTTCCAAAATAAACAGCAGGAGAAAATAAATTAAAATCAATACTATTACCTACATAATAAATCACGCCATTTTCATACATGGCACTCAATACTCTAGCATCGTTAGTTTGCAATTTTTTTCCATTAGGCATTATAGCATTGGGCTGTAATCCATAATTGGTATTGCTCTTAACAACTTTCATTCCAAGACTACTTTTACCTGATGACAACGAATTTGTAATATAATGCACAAACAAAGTGTCATTACTTAATGCAGAGGGACGTTGAGATAAAAAATAAGCAAAAGGTCCATATAATTTAGAACCACCTTTTACCGGACAAATACTCCAAACTTTTTTGCCATTAAATTGAATATCTTGATAGACCTTTTGTTTTAAGGAATCTCCAGCATATCCTTTAGCCTTTTCAACCTGCCAAATATAAGATTCTATAAAACCTTCTTGCCAGGAGGTATTGTCTTTTAAACGATTAACAGTTACAAATAAATCTTCTTTAGAAAGCGAAATGATAGGATAATCACTCCAGCTACTATCTCCCACAAAATTACCAGGAAGCGCATACACATTCCATGTTTTAGAAGGGTCATTGGTAACCGAAAAACAAACTACAATTCTACTATCAACACTAGTACTTCCTTGCAAAAAAACAATAATAAAACGGTCACTCTCGGGATCATAAATAACCCTTGGATCAAAGGTTCTGTTTAAGGGACCAATAGCATTTCCAAGCGTAGAAAGGGTTCTACCCATAATAAATCTACCTGTATCATTGTATACATTCATATTGGTATTTACCACACTCACTACCATTCCATTATTACCAATGGCCATATCATTATCATTGGGTGTACCTTGCGTAACATTACCATTAAAATTTCTACCAACCGTAGGTGGCAAAACATTTGCCTTTTTCTGTAATACCTTTATTGAAGTTTGGTTCAAGCGTTGCTTATCTAAAGCCAACTTTTGTAATTTAATAGGGTTTGAACCAATCTCTGGATGCATCGAAATAATACGCGCATCTGGTAAATCGGGCAGGTCTGCAAGATTAATATTTACTCCTTTTGCGCTAGTAATTTCAATGGCCTTATAACTTAATCTTGAATCAGACACAGGTAATTGTTGGGCAATAACTTGGTTTGAACCCAAGCATCCTAACAATACAATATAGAAGTATTTTCTAAACATAAGTGCAATATAAAAAAATGTTAGCAAAAACATAAGTTAGGGTATCAACCATATCACTAACCCACATTTACAATGCTTTCTTTTAAGGCCGTAAATTGCCCAATAGGTTTTGCATATTTAATTAATCCTTCAGTTTCAAACAATACTTCTAATTGGCCTTTTGATGTTGGATCAACCGCAATTAATAAACCGCCAGAAGTTTGCGGATCATTAAGTAGTTGAAACCATTTCATATCTGTTAAACCACTTACTTTTTTCTCCCAGGTATTCCAATTTCTATAGGTATTATCTGGAATAATATTTTGCTGTAAATAGCAATCTAAAAAACTAAAGTAAGGTATGTCATCGGTAAAAATATCTGCACTTAAATTCGTACCACACATTTCTAACAAATGGCCTAATAAGCCAAAACCAGTTACATCGGTTACTGCA
>VEQB01000059.1 GCA_018883485.1 Bacteroidota bacterium | reverse complement strand
GAATTGGGATAACCCCAGTGGAGAGTGGAATGGCACTGCTATTGGAAACTGGTGGGATAGTTTAACAAACAATAGTTTTAATAAAATATACTTGATAGATAGAGGTGTTTTAGAAGCCAATAGATATAAAAAACTAAGAATCATTTCTGTTAGCCCAACAAGTTTTTTTATTCAACATGCAAATTTAGATGGAACTGAAGTTTCTTCTTGTGAAGTTAAAAAGCTCAATGCTAAAAATTATGTTTATTTTAACTTTGATAAACCCAATGAAAGTATAGACTTAGAACCTGAGAAGAATAGCTGGGATTTAATATTTACGCGCTACAGACATGTGTATTATGAAATGAACCCTATTGTTCCTTACAGTGTTACAGGGGTATTATTAAACCCTAACAAAGTTGTTTGCTATAAAGATAGCCTAATAGGATTTAATAAAATAGATATTAATGTAGCCAAGCAATTTACTTTAAGTAACAAAAAAGACATCATAGGCTTTGATTGGAAAAACTATGATTTTGCCTTGGGTAGATTTGATGTGATTAGAAAATATACTTACATCATTAAAGACACTAAAGGAATTTATTATAAATTGCGCTTTATAGATTTTTACGATGAACAAGGCATAAAAGGAGCTCCCAAATTTGAAATACAACGCTTATAATTACTTATGAAAAAACTGTTTTTACTAGGCTTCACTGCTTTCTCCTCTGTACTTAATGTTTTAGCACAAGACAATGCAGAGCCGCATTTAAAAAACTTAAAACAACTTACTTTCGGGGGCGATAATGCCGAAGCGTATTTTAGTCCAAACAGTAAGAAAATTAGTTACCAAAGCAATAACAAACGTTGGGGCTTAAAATGCGATCAAATCTTTTGGATGGATTTAAAAAAGCCTATAAAAGACTCTACAGGAAAATCTCCAATGGTGAGTACAGGTAAAGGTAGAACTACTTGCAGCTACTTTATGCCAAACAACAAGGATATCATTTATGCCTCTACTCATTTAAAACATGAAACCTGCCCGCCAGAACCCATGAGCACTGGTAGATACTTATGGGCTATTTATCCAGAGTTTGATATATTTATTGCAGATGAAAAAGGGAATATAAAGCAGCAATTAACCAACACACCGGGCTATGATGCTGAGGCTACAGTGAGCCCAGATGGTAAAAAAATTGTTTTTACGAGTACACGCAATGGCGATCTCGATCTTTATACTTGCGATATAGATGGCTCTAATGTAAAGCAAATAACGTTTCAATCTGGCTACGATGGTGGCGCATTCTTTTCACCAGATAGTAAGAAAATAGTTTTTAGAGCAAGCAGACCAAGCACAGAAACAGAACTGCAAGATTATAAAGAACTTTTAGCTAAAGGCTTGGTTGCGCCCACCAATATGGAATTATATACCTGCAATATAGATGGCAGTGATATCAAACAAATAACTAAACTAGGCAAAGCCAATTGGGCCCCATTTTACCATCCTTCTGGCAAGAAAATTATCTTTAGCAGTAACCACCACAGCCCTAAGGGTTATGATTTTCAATTATACATGATTAATGAAGATGGTACTAGCCTGGAAAAAATAACTAATAACAGTTTGTTTAATGCTTTCCCTATGTTTTCGCCAGATGGCAAAAAACTAATTTTTAGCAGCAATAGAAATAATGGTGGTACCAGAGATACCAACCTATTTATTGCCGATTGGCAGGACTAAAAAAGGTATTATCAATGTTTCCATTTAGCAAGCTAGAGGTGTGGTTAGCCGCAAAATTATTGCAAGAAACACGCTTGCTAGAAATAGAGGAAGCCATTAAAAAGGTTAGAGAATCTGGCAATAACGAAAGTAAAAGTAGTATGGGCGATAAGTATGAAACTGGTAAAGCAATGAGTCAGAACGAAATTTATATGCTCTCCCAACAACAAGAAAACTTGCTAAAAGAATATAGAAAGCTACTCCAAATTAAGCCAGAAAAAACATCACAAATAGTTGAAATAGGATCCTTGGTTCAAACAGAAAAAACCTATTGCTTAATTGCAGCGGCCATTGGAACTTTAATTTTAGGTGAGCACAAGATTTCTATCATTTCTGAGGTTTCTCCATTAGCAAAATTGCTTTTAGGGAAAAAAGCCAATCAACAAATAAACTTAGAGCAAAAAGAAACGAAAATAATAGCGATTATTTAGTGCTAACGCTGGTCGTCAGAACCTTGCAATAAGCGCAAATGAATGGTACCAATTTTAGCTTGATTGATAGTTTCAATACTAATTTCAAATTGGTCGAGTAATAACTTTTCTCCTTGAACCGGAATACTTTCATGGGCAGAAATTATATAACCACCCAATGTATGGTATTCCCCTTCTGGGATATTTAAATCATACTCATTATTAAGGTAATTTATTTCTTGACGGGCAGAAAATCTAAATTCTGTTTCAGAAATTTTTTGCTCTACTAACTCTCCTACATCATGCTCATCTTCTATCTCACCAAACACTTCTTCCATGATATCTTCAATGGTAATAATACCAGCGGTGCCACCCAATTCATCTACAACCAAGGCAATGCTTTTGCGCGTGCGAATAAACCTATTTAGCAAATCAATGATAGGCATGGTTTCTGTGGCAATCTCAATTGGAATAAGAATGCTGCGCACATTAGCAGGTTTCTTAAACATTTCCTTTTGATGCACATAGCCAATAATTTGATCGGGATTATCTTTATAAATTAAAATTTTAGATAAGCCAGTATCCACAAACATCTTATGTAAAGCTTTAATTCCAGCATCAATATTCATGCTTATCAACTCTGTACGCGGTGTTAAGCATTGCCTTACTTTTATATTACTAAAATCTAAGGCATTTCTAAAAATTTCTGTATCTACTTCAATGTCTTCGGGTAGGTCTTTATGATTAATCTGATTGATGTATTGATCTAAATCTACACGGCTAAATGCAGGTGTATTTTCTGTAAATTGAGTGCCACCAATTCTAGTTAAAATTAGCTTAGACAACCAAGTAATAAAATGAACTACAGGCCAAAATAAATAATAGAAAACCAAAAAGGG
This sequence comes from Bacteroidota bacterium, assembly GCA_018883485.1. Taxonomy (GTDB): domain Bacteria; phylum Bacteroidota; class Bacteroidia; order UKL13-3; family UKL13-3; genus B1. The sequence goes on along the minus strand of VEQB01000059.1, from coordinate 6,966 downwards.
CAATGCCAATACTTTCAAAATATTATCAGGGTTGATTCTGAATAAAACTTTGGGCAAGAACTCCGCGGTAACCAAAACTATTAGTGTAGAAATAAGCGATTGTAAAAAGAACAATAAGAAATGATAATTGGCTAAAGCTGGAAAAAACTGCAAAAAAACATCATCGAGTACCTTGGCCATGTAGATACCGTAAATTACCAAACCTATATTGTTACCAATTAAGGTTGTACTAATAAATTTGGAAGGATTGGCAATAAAGGGAGATAGGATTTTTGCATAGTAACTACCTTGCTTGTTCTTGAGTTCTATTAACAATTTATTGGCAGAGATAAAGGCAATTTCTATGCCTGCAAAGAAGGCAGAAAACAAAATACTACCAATTATGACGAAGGAAGGATTGTCCATGTATTGGCGCAAAGGAAATGAAATTTGCTCAATTTTCTAAATAATAGGCGTTTACTACAACCAAACTACTTGATAACACTACCGCTTCACCAAATCAGATTTCTTCCTCAGCACTCTGCGAAAGGCATACTCTTGCACCGAGGCTACCAAATTGGTCCCCTCAATTTTAGCAAAAAACTTTTCTGGGTCTATGGTTCTTTCTTGCAAGTTTTCGTCGTACCTGTCTTTGGTTCTATCTCCTACTGGCTTTTCATAAAATACTACTTTCTGAACCTTTGAAGAATTTGTGGTAATTTCTATAATGCAATAAGGAGTGCGTTGGTATAATGAATCTCTTTCTCTTTTTGTAAACACAGCCTCCTCATAAAAGCCTTCTGCATAAAGTCCTTCAAAGGAATGGAACAAAACTTTAACCGCTTGCGTATCTAAATTAGTCTGCACCGTAGAGGCCTCTATAGTAAAAGATTCATTAGGCGTTTGAGGGTAATTAACTTGCAATTTCTTGATATTATAAGCAGGCGTATTGAAAATTAATTTACTTTGCCACTTCACTTCACTGGTATGAAAACGTGGTGTTAAAAAACCAATAAAGCCTGGTTGTTGAATAATATATGGTTGATCCTCCCCTTCTAATATCATGAATGTTCCTTCTTTATCTGGCGTTTCACTGCCTATGTAAATTGTTTTTACCACATCTGCTCCAGCATACACTTCACACTTTATGCCGCTGCTACCTAAGATGGCCATAGCGGTATTATGCATGCTTTCTGTTACCGGCATTTTTACTTGTAAATCATGCAAGGTTGTAAGCAAAAGATTGATTTTAGTATGGTCGGCAGCAACTTTACCATTTACCATCCAAACATTAGATGGCTGGCGTTCTAGCAAAACTTTACCACCATTTTTATTGGCCATAAAAATGCGCGTAACAGTACCAGTATCTTTTACCGCAAAAGCCTCTGCCGCATGCGCAGAACTTCTCCATGGCTTGCTTTTAAGCCAATAAACAGTAGCACCCAATACCACAACAAGAAGTAATAATAACAGCGTCCCTTTCTTCATTAAATGTATCTCCTTTTACGAACCCAAGCATTTACCAAACCAAAAATAAGAATGAGCACTATGGGTCCACCTATGTTAATGGCTGTCCACATATTTCTTTGTTTCTTTACCTTACCTTTATCCAATAACCTCAACTTAATTTCTTTACTTCTAACTTCTATAATTCCACTGTTATCGCACAAATAATCTATACAGTTCAAAATTAATTTAGCATTTCCAAATTTTTCATTGGTGAACCTATCAAAGCCAAGTGGAAAAACTTCCCCGCTAGATTTCTTAAATTGATTGCGAATTACATCCCCATCAGAAATAACAATCATACTATTGGTATCTATATGGTCTTTAAAAGCTAGTTCGGGTGTTTTGCTAGCATCGTATCTTGAAGCAAAATTACTGGTAAACTTACCTTCTAATAAAACGCCCATAATAAAATTACCTTTGCTATTGCGCTGAAACATCTCTGGCTGCAAATCTAAACGTGATACATTTAAATCTACCCGCGCAGGGGCACTTAACAACCTTGAATATGGAGAACTACGATACAAAATAGTTTTCCTTATTTGCGTATTAGCTAAGGTGTCTATGGAGGAAGCAAACTGAAACCAAATAGGTTCAACCCCTCGTACAATAGGATGGTTACCATACCCAGGCACCACAGGATAATAAGGCCAAGGTAAAAGTTTTTGCTGTGGCACACCATCGCGCATTCCCGATAAAACTGGAATGGCATGGGATTGTAAATCTTGCACCATATTGGTATTTACCCTTACCCCATATCTAAACAACATATCTTCTAAATCTGTAGGATAAGTTGCTGTAATAAATAAATTCTCCTTACGCAAACTATCCATATCGGCAAGCTGTGTTTCTAATAACCACAATACTTTACCGCCATGCATAATATATTGATCTATCTTAAATTTATCAAATTCAGAAAACTGTAAAGTAGGCTTAGCAATAATAATTCCCGCAAAATCAAACAAACGCTGAGGCACTTGTAAGCTTAAAGGCAAACGCTCCACTTCATAATACTGACTCAACATTTGTTGTGCATCGGCAACATCCCATCTACCTAATTCGCCATGGTCTTCTATAATGGCAATTTTCTTTTTAACGCGCTGCAAGGCTTGGCGCAAAGTGTTTGCTATCTCATATTCCAATAATTCAATAGAGGCATTAATTACTTCTTCAGGGTTTTGCCCAAATTGGCTTCTTAATAAATTTATAGGAAACTCTTTACCCTTATAAGAAAGTATAGCTCCAGGTATTAATATTTTTTGGGCAAACTCATCCTCCTTCTTTATTTGAACATTAGTGGGTTGCAATCCTTTATTTCCCAAATCCTGAATGATTTCACTTGTTTTTTTTGCATCGGCTCCTTCAAAAGGATCAATAAATTCATACTGAATATTACCATTGCTATACAAGGCAAATTCATCTAACATCTCTCGGCTTGCCTGACTCAAGCGTTTAAACCCAGCAGGAAACTCTCCTTCTAAATAAACTTTTACGTATGCTACATCATTTACTTGAGAAGCTAAAAATTTACTTGCATTAGAAAGTGAGTAACGTTTTTCTTTGGTAAGGTCTAACCTAAAAAACCAATTACTAAACAACATATTTACCAAAACTACTATGGCAATAACTGCCAAAAGTTTAATAAGACTTTGGCTGCGCTCTGACTTCCTTTTTTGTACCTGTTTTTCCATCTTCTCCACTACCATTTTCTACTTTCAAAAACTGTCTTACTAGCCCAAATAAAAATTATATCAAACCCTAAGAAGTATAATAAATCTCTTGAATCTACCACACCTCTTGAAATGCTTTGGTAGTGGGCATTAATGCCAAGGCTTGCAACTAATGCATCTAGGGAACCAAGCAGCTTAAAATCGGCAATTAAATCGAATAAATTATAGAACAAAAAACAAAGGAACAAAGACAAAATGAAAGATACAATTTGATTGTCGCTAAGGCTAGAACTTAACATTCCAATTGCCACAAAACAACTAGCCAAGAAAAACAATCCAAGGTATGAACCTAAGATGGCGCCAGAATCTAAATTACCTTCTGGAGCACCTAGCTTATAAATGGTAACGTAATATATAAAAGTAGGTATCAGGGTAAACAACACAATCGTGATTCCTGCAAAATACTTTCCTAAAATAATTTGTAAATCAGTTATTGGTCGGGTAGTAATAATTTCTATGGTACCATTCTTTTTCTCTTCGCTTAAACTGCGCATGGTAATGGCAGAGATTAAAAACATAAACAACCAAGGTGCCATACTAAACAGGGTATCTAGGTTGGCATATCCATAATCAAAAATATTATAATCTGGCAAAACCCAAGTAAACAAACCAGTGGCTAACAAAAAAACCAACATCACCACATAGGCAATTAAAGAACTTAAAAAACTGCGTATCTCTTTTAAATATATTGCTAACATCTTATTTGGTTAATGTTTGGAAAACATCTTCTAAAGATTGTTCTTCTAATTGTAAACTTAAAATAATCCATTGCTGTTCTTGGGCCAACATAGCTAAACTTTCTCTGATATCTTCTGTTGAAGTTATTTGCCAAAGTGCACCATGTTGCGCTATGGCATTCACGCCTTTTAATTTTTCAAGTCGGCTCTTATCAACTAATCCCTTGATTTCTGCCTTTACCACATAATGCTTCCGCATCATTTGTTGCAGCCCAGCTATATCATTATCTGCAACTAATTTACCTTTATTAATTATGATTACCCTGCTGCATAAGGCTTCCACTTCTTGCATAATATGGGTAGAAAAAATAACTGTTTTATCTTTAGCAATTTCTTTTATTAAATTTCTTATTTCAACAACTTGGTTTGGGTCTAGGCCAGAGGTAGGCTCATCTAAAATTAACACCTTGGGATTATGCAATAAGGCGGCAGCTAAACCAACCCGCTGTTTATACCCTTTAGACAATTGCCCAATTTTTTTCTTTCTTTCTGGCGCAATCCCAGTTTTAGCAATCATGCTTTCTACCGCATCGTTAGCAGATTTGCCTTTCATACCCACCATGCCGGCTGTAAACAAAAGGTACTCTTTAATGTACATATCGGTATAAAGCGGATTAAGTTCTGGCAAATAACCAATGCATTGTCTTGCTGCTAGGCTTTGCGTTTCTAGGTTAAATCCGCACACCTCTGCACTACCCGAAGTTTGGGGAATATACCCTGTTAAAATTTTCATGGTAGTAGACTTTCCGGCACCATTTGGCCCTAAAAAACCTAATATTTCTCCGGGTTGAACCGAAAAGCTTAAAGCATCTAGAGCTTTTTGCGAGCCATATACTTTTGTTAAACCACTAACTGTAATCGACATGCTTATTGTATTCTCCTTTTTACCAAGGCATCCAAAGGTAAGTCAGCGAAAATAAGGAAATGGTTGAAGAAAACAGCAACAGCGCATTTTGGTTCAAACAGCAAAAAAAAAGGAGCCGAAGCTCCTTTTATTAAATATAGCAATTTGAAACTATAATACATTGATTTCTTTAAGCACCACATTCATTGCTCTTACTGCATCTGCACTTTTAGCGAAAGCTGCTTTTTCTTCCTCATTTAAGTTATAATCTACAATAGTTTCCCAACCATTTTTACCCACAACCACTGGAACTCCCAAGCAAATATCACTTTGGCCATATTCGCCCTCTAGGTAAACGCAATTAGGTAAGATACGTTTTTGATCGCGAACAATGCTTTCAACCAACATGGCTGAAGCAGCACCTGGCGCATACCAAGCAGAAGTTCCTAATAATTTAGTTAAAGTAGCACCACCTACCATAGTAGCATCGCTAATTTCTTTTAATTTATCTGCACTTAAAGTTTGGCTGCAAGGCACACCATTTAAGGTAGCCAAACGCGTTAAAGGTATCATAGTTGTATCGCCATGACCTCCAATTACAGTTCCATGAACATCTGTTGTTAGCGCATTTAGTTCTAATCCTAAATAACCTTTAAAACGCGCACTATCTAAAATACCACCCATTCCAATTACTCTATTTTTTGGCAAACCAGTTGCTTTAAGCGCAAGGTAAGTCATGGTATCCATTGGGTTAGAAACCACTACAATTATTGCATTTGGAGAATGTTTTAACACATTTTCTGTAACACTTTTAACGATATTGGCATTTGTACCAATTAGTTCTTCGCGCGTCATACCGGGCTTACGAGGAATACCCGAAGTAATAACCACTACATCAGAATTGGCTGTTTTACTGTAATCATTGGTAGTTCCGCTGATGCGGGTTCTAATACCTCTTAAAGAGGTGGTTTGGTAAATATCAAGTGCTTTGCCTTCTGCAAAACCTTCTTTTACGTCTAATAAAACTACTTCATCTGCCAACTCTCGGCTGGCAATAACATCGGCTGTGGTTGCACCTACAGCACCTGCTCCAATAACGGAAACTTTTGTCATGATATGTAAATTAAATAATTAGCTATTAATGTGCCGCGAAATTAACAAAGTTTAGCAAAGGAAAAACAGATGTTTACGCTTTTTCTGGAAAAACACATGTAAAGCTTGGCCAGTCATTTTCTTTGCTCTTAACAAACAACTTAGCTCCATTGCTAACCCTATAATCTTTGGTATTGCCATTCATTTGCTCCCTACCCCCAATTTAAAGACCTATCTAATAAGATTTTTAGTTATTTAATGCCTACCTAAGGTTCCAGTTGCCTTGGTAAAATCATCTTCACCCAATAATTATTCATCTATTCGTTCAATTATCGGTATTAAGAAAGAAATGGGAGTCTTTAAATCGTAAAATAAAATTGAAAAGGTTTTATCCTTAAATATTTAATAGGGTTAGGTTATTTGCTTGGGTATCAATTTACAATTTCTGAAGTAAAATTAATTCTTCATACACCTTCTATTTAACCCTGCAGCGATTAATTATAAAGATGCGGCATCTCGCATTTTTACCACGGAATCTTTACCGTTGGTTACATACATAAATTTTGAAAACAAAGCTTATCTAGAATTCTTTAGTGATTCAAAGTTAATTTGATCGTCAACTACAATGAGAATAGTTCTTTTGCTCATGGTGGTATATAAGTACGGACTTAAATATGCATTTTTTTTGCTGGTAAGGTTAATTTATAGCCAACAATCCTATTTTTGCTAAAATATTACAAAACTATGTTAGATAAATTTGGAATTGCAAAAAGAATAGCGAAAGAATTGAAAGATGGATACTATGTTAACCTTGGTATAGGAATTCCCACCTTAGTTGCCAATTACGTGCCTAAAGGCATTGAGGTAATTCTACAATCCGAAAATGGTTTACTTGGCATTGGACCATTTCCATACGAAGAAGAGGTAGATGCCGATTTAATTAACGCAGGTAAGCAAACTGTTACTACCACCAAAGGCTCTAGCTTTTTCGATTCTGCCATGAGCTTTGGCATGATTCGCAGCGGAAGAGTAGATTTAACCGTTTTAGGTGCCATGGAAGTAGCAGACAATGGAGATA
>VEQB01000432.1 GCA_018883485.1 Bacteroidota bacterium | reverse complement strand
GCAGATGGTATTTACAATCTCCTAAAATCAACTAAAACAGGTTTAGTTAACTTCATAAAAGTTAAACCACCACCAAATTTTCAACTAAACTTATTCCCAAGTTGATTATTTTTGGGGAAACTCCAGTTAGAACTGTATTTTTACCAAAAACCAAGCATGAGTTCAATCTTTATCCTAACTCAATATATTTGGGTATTTACCTATAACAATGCCCTAGTGCTAATATAACTTTCTAGATTTAAACGAATAAAATAATGTGCAAAAAATATTTAATCCTCTATTTAGGTCTATTAATTTCAAGTTTTGGTTTTGGGCAGCGTATGCACCAAAGCCAAGATGTTTCTCAAAATTTTATTCAGGTTGAACCAAAGTTATATGCCTGCAAATACGAAACTACCAATGCAGATTATAAGGCATTTTTTAACGACATAGCTATTCGCAGACCGGGACTAAAGTATAATTTGGTATTGGATACCGCCAAGTGGAAAAATAAGGAAAATGACAACAAGGCTTTGCAGGAAAAGTATTATGCATCGCCAAAATATGCTTCCTACCCAGTAGTAAATATTAGTTACGAGCAAGCAAATTTTTACTGCAATTGGTTAACACAAATGTATCATCTTGACCCAAACCGCCCCTTTAAGAAAGTGGTATTTAGATTACCGAAAAGACAAGAATGGGTGAATATGGTTTTTGGTTCAAACCCGGCTGATACTTTTGTTTGGTGCCCAGATGAAAAGGCAAAACCTAAAGGTTTAAAAATTGCAAATGGCATAACTAAGGCACCTTATTTAAAACCTGTAAATGCCAAAAAATATATACAAGGTAAAACACCTGTTTACCATGCTTTGGGTAATGTAAGCGAAATGGTAAGTAACCAAGGCGATTGTATTGGTGGGCATTTTGCCTCTAACCCGTATTTTTTTAGGCGAGATGCCCTAAACGAATTTTTCCCAGGCTACGTGCCTTGTCCGTTAGTAGGTTTTAGGGTTTTTATGCAAGTTTTAGAAGAGTAAAAAAAAATGCTTACCTTGCACCCTAATGAATTACTATTTATTAGCACTTAAAAGCTATGGGATTTTTAGTGGAAGATCTAGAAGAGCAGAATATTGGTATTTTGTATTGATACATTTTATCATACTAGTTTTTGCTAACATCCTAGACTTAGCATTATTCGGCAATAGCGCCGAGGTTGGGGCAGGCTATATTACCCTAACCTACGCCTTTTTAACCTTGCTACCTCAATTGGCTTTAGGCTTTAGAAGATTGCACGATATTGGCAAAAGTGGCTGGTGGCTTTTGATAGCCTTTACAGGAATTGGCGCTATTTTGCTCATTTGGTGGTTGGCTACAGACTCAGAACAAGGCACCAATAAATTTGGTGCAAACCCAAAACAAATCATTGTTTAAGCATGCCAATCAGGGAAAGTTTACACACCTTTTTTCCGCAATTTGAAGAAGCTTTAAGCAACAGTATTGAAAAAAACGGCTTGCTAAAAAGTTTTAAAGCTGGGCAAGTGATGATGAAAAACGGCCAAGAAATGAGGTTTACCATGCTTATAACCAAAGGGCGTGTTAAAATTTATACCGAAGGCGAAGAATCAGAAGAATTTTTCATGTATCACTTAGAACCGGGTCAGGCCTGCGCCCTCTCCTTTATTTGCGCCGCAGGAAATAAAAGAAGTGAACTGGAAGCTATTGCGGCAGAAGATACAGAAGCCATTTTGATTCCTTTAGACATCATGGATGATTTTATGACCAAGTATAAATCTTGGTATTATTTTGTAGTAGAAAGTTATAGAAAAAGGTATCAAGAATTATTAGATGCACTTAGAAGCGTTGCTTTTCATAGTATGGACGAACGCTTGGAATATTATCTCATTCGCCAAAAGAACAGCATCAATAGTTCTGTTTTAAATATTACCCACGAGCAAATTGCCAGAGATTTAAACTCCTCTCGTGTGGTTATCTCTCGTTTGTTAAAACAAATGGAAGTGAAGGGTAAAGTTAAGCTAAATAGGAATAGTATAGAGCTTATGGGAAATAAGGTTTAAGAAATGTAACAAATGTAACTTTAAAATCACCTAACTAATCTCACCTTTGTAGCCTCAAACAAAACAAATGGAAATAGTAGGTTATCTCTTAGCAGCCTTAGTTGGCGTATCCTTAGGACTTATCGGTAGTGGTGGCTCTATTCTTACCGTACCTATCTTGGTATATATTATGGGCATTAATCCGGTGGCAGCTACTGCGTATTCTTTATTTATTGTTGGTAGCACGGCCTTAGTAGGTGG
>VEQB01000431.1 GCA_018883485.1 Bacteroidota bacterium | reverse complement strand
TTATTACACCATCCCAGAGTTTGAAGGAATAGACCAACTTGGAAAAACTGTTAGCTCGAAAGACCTAGACAATAACATTTTTATTGCAAATTTTTTCTTTGCAAGTTGCCCAGATGTTTGTCCAACCATGAACCGCAGACTTGCTAAAGTTTACGACAAATTGAAAGAATTTGCAGAAGTTAAATTTGTTAGTTTTACTGTAGATCCCAACAATGATAATGCCTCTGTTTTAAATGCCTATGCTAGCAAGTATAAGGCCGATCCTAAAATTTGGCATTTCTTAAATGTTGGTGATTCAGGAGTTTTTGAAGTAGGTAAAGGAATGCTATTACCTATTTCGATAGAAGATAAAACAATTGACCATAGCCAACAGTTAATTTTAATAGATAAAGCCAAACACATAAGAGGCGTTTATGATAGCGGTAGTGATGCCGATTTAAAATTATTAGAAGAAGACGTAAAAGTATTGTTGTATGAGTACCACAAACCCTGAAAATAGAGATAAATTAGTATTTAGAATTGCCATGGGTATTTCTGTGGTAATTTTTATTGCCGTTATTATTTTGAACCGAAAAGTATTACCTGCACCAGAGGTATTGCCTAGTTGGACCTATTTCTTGCCAAAACTAAATGCAATGATAAATGGAACCTGTACTTTACTGCTTTTGGTTTCACTGTACTTTATTAAACAAAAGAATATTGCAGCACACAAAACGGTAAATTTAACAGCCTTTGGCCTTTCTAGTTTATTCTTAATTAGCTATGTAGTATTTCATTGGATTGCCCCGCAAACACACTATCCAGAGAATGCACCAAACGCTAACTTATATTATGTAATTTTAATATCACATATTATTCTTGCTGCAGTTGTGCTTCCCTTGGTTTTAATTAGTTTTTACAGAGGTTTGCAGATGCAAGTAGAACTGCACAAAAAAATAGTTCGCTTTGCTTATCCTATTTGGCTTTATGTAACTGTAACAGGTGTTATCGTTTATATGATGATAAGTCCCTACTATCCGATTCAATAATCCTATTTTTGCAAGATGAAAAATGCAATAAAATTACTGCTCATTGCTATTCTATTAATTAGCTTTATGCCAGAATTAGAAGCCCAATGCGCAATGTGTAAAAGCAATATTGAAATGGCTAGACAAAATAACAGCACCAACGTTGGAAACACCCTAAACAATGGTATTCTCTACTTATTAGCCCTGCCCTATCTCATTGCCATGTCTTTTGGATTTATTTACTATAAAAAGTACAAGCAAAAAAAAGCAGAACAAGCCATTTCTTAATTTAATAGCTAACTAAGCTTATGTGCAATTTATACGAACCTTCCAGATTTGGCGCTTTTGTTAAAAGTAAATGCCCGCAATGCCAAAGCGGTAAAATGTATACACATTCCTTTTATAATTTAAAACATTTCACAGGAATGAATGAAACTTGCCCGGTTTGTAAAATAAAATTTGAGGTAGAGCCAGGATTTTTCTGGGGAGCCATGTATGTAAGTTACGCTTTTTCGGTAGCCATTATGCTAAGTATTGGTGGAACTATTTTGTTTTTATCACATGGTAAGGCAGATTTCTGGTCCTATATTATTCCTATTGTTAGTAGTTATATTTTATTTTCCCCCTTATCTTACCGATACGCTCGGGTGGTAATGATATACCTATTTAGTGCAATTGAATTTAATCCAGATCTTGCTAAAAAGTCTTAATGAAAGCTCCATTGTTATTATACGATGGCCATTGCGCGCTGTGCAATGGGTTTGTAAACTTCATATTGTGCTTCGACAAAAAAAAGAAATTTAATTTTGCGGCACTCCAATCAGAGGTTAGCAATCACTACCAAAAAAAATACAATTGGAATAGTAATGTAGATACTGTAATCATAATTGCAGATGGTGCTGTTTATATGTACGAAAAAGCTGCCTTTAAAGTGTTGCAATTGTTAGGATTTCCATGGTCTTTATTTTTGATATGTAAAATTATACCTAACTTTATCTCTAGAGCCATTTATAAATGTATTGCACGCAATAGATATAGTTGGTTTGGCAAGTACGAAAGTTGCCCTATTCCTAAAGCTGAAAATAGAAAACAGTTTATTTGTGATCCAAGTGAATTAAACTAATAAGCAGCGCCAGCAAAATACCAACAAAAACGGCGCTCAGTTTTTTCTTATTAAATATATGGTGCTCGCTGCTTTCGAAGAGAATAGTAGTTGAAATATGTAAAAAGGTACCAATAACAAATGCCATAAAATATTCAAAAAACTCTTCTGGAATATTGGCTTCTAAAACAATAC
>VEQB01000430.1 GCA_018883485.1 Bacteroidota bacterium | reverse complement strand
GTATTAGAGGCCGTAAATTAGGAATGACAGCAAACAATTTCTTTCATAATTCAGAATATTTTAGAACGCTACTATCCTGGAATTTTGAAAATCAATTGTATTATACGGTGCAAGATGAATTAGTCAACAATTTTGTTCCTTCATTATTTTTAATAAATATAACTGGAAATGGCTCACATTATTTCCATGAAACTTCAGATATCTCAAGCCCAAGAACTTTTAGAAAAGAAGGAGAGTACCATATCTATTCTTCCCCTTGTGCTAAATATTCAGGTAATTCTTTAAATCAATGGCGTGTACTCCATACTTATTTAGCTATAAATAATAATGGCAACCAAATTAGTGAAGATTCACATACATATACCCCAGCAATTGATCCCTATAATGAGGCTACAAGAGAAATTCTTACTGCACCGCCTTTTCTTACTTCTAACGCTCCCAATGATGATTATTATAACTCATCCCATACTCAGCTTGAATTAAAATCAAATTCCACACGTTTGAATTTACTTTCCATATATATTCCAATTAAATGCGAGGAGGAATTGCCATTTAACAGCAGAAGCCAAAGAACAGGCCTTGCCTATTTAACGTTAGGATTTAAAGAGCAATTAGATACTTCTGCCAGCTTAAGAAAAAATTTAACAGGCTCACCACAATTTACAGAGGATACTTCTGCTCATTTTCATTTGATAAAAGAAACCAATACTATTGATACTATTATTAACCCCTTTAAGTTTAAAAATGATTCTGCCAAAGTACTAAGCACAGATGCTAACCGCCTTTTTATAAACTATAGAGCACAAGCATATTTGGGTAAAGGTTTTGGCTTTTGCGAACCCGCTTACACTAGAATGAGAAGTATTGCTGCTTGGAACTCAACTACCCTAACATTCCAAAGTGACACATTTATTCAGAGTACAATTCCATTGGATATATCTTTTGGAATAGCATCAAAGAATTATTATGATTTAAATTATACAACTCATGGGGCGGTAACAGCTTATGATTCAGTCCGAATACAAATGTTTGGTGTAGAAAGAGGTATTGAATTAATAGGACTTTTTAGTGAAAGAGATACTTTGGCATCAAGATATGATTCCATTAAAAAAGTTTTCATATTTAACCCACGAGAAGGTGGACCATTTCACATAAACATCCAACCCGCCAACCCTTGCCTAGACTGCTATTTCCCACCCATTGGCACCAATTTTGATACGCTGTTTGTAGCAGATGATGGGGAGCGCCATACCCTCGGTAACTCTAAAAAGATAAACAAGAACCACGGTAACTTAAGTATTTTAAACTCAACTAAAGTAAACATGTGTGCAGGGGTAATTCTGCACAATAAAGACTCTTTAATTATTGATGGCCCACCACAAAGCAAACCCATGCGCGCCAGCTCTTGCGCAGGAGTAGATTCTTTAATTAAAGGTAGTGATAACAGCATGCTCATTGTTTCTCCTTATGCTGCCTTGGTATTAGACGCAGGCAGCCACACCTATATTAAAAATGGTGCAGGCTTGTATGTAAAACAAAATGGTAGCTTGGTAATTAAATCTGGGGCTTTGCTAGAAGTGGGCGATAGCGGTAAAGCAGGTTGGGGAGAGATTATAGCAGAACCTGGTGCTTTTATTTACATAGAAGATAATGCTGTAATTAGGTACCGCCGCAGAATAGGAGATACCAGCGATAACAATACCATTAACTTTGCAGTTGGTAGTGGCGGGGTAATTGCAGGCGTGCAGTTTTATATAGATTCTATACTTAAGGCAGATACTATTCTACCAACAAGCACCTACCCAATTGCTATTTGTGCCTTAGATACCATAAACCCAATTGGCAATAGAGAATGGGGCTATACTAATTTTGGCAGGCCAGAGGCTAAGTTCTTTACCAGAAGTCTAACGCTTTGCCCCAAAGAACCATTTTATATTAAGTTAAATAGATTGCTCAATGATGCCCAATTAGAAATAAGCGTGTGTAGAGTAGATAGCGTTTGGCGAAAAAACCAAGATGGTAATTGGCATTGGAAAGATACCTGCATAAACGATAGCGTTGTATTAGATTCTATGCCACCCGACCCAAGTTGCTTGGCCCCAAGAGTTGCCTCAGAAGATTGGCTGTGGTATTTTCCAGTAAATACAATCCATAGGGTGCATATTGAAGTAAAAAATGAATGTGGGATGTTGCACGATACTTTAGTAGAAGTAGCAGTATTAGATTCTCCAACAATTACCTTAGTAGCCCCAGCACAAGCTTGCGAAGGGTATGGAACGCTTAAAGCAGTAGCCACCATTAACC
>VEQB01000429.1 GCA_018883485.1 Bacteroidota bacterium | reverse complement strand
AATACAGCCTCATTAGGAGGAATTCTTTTCCCACAAATCAAAACCAATTCTTTAAGCGAACACGTTACCCAAAAGGCACTCAATGGCTTATTCTTAAAAGTTTCTGAAGAAGAAAGAAAAATTAGAAAAGATCCACTGCATCGTGTGAACGAAATCTTAAAAAAGGTTTTTGGAAGTTAATTAACCATATGAATAATAGGAGTTGAATTATTATTTCAATGAATAAGTTTATACTCTGAAAGTTAATAAGATAACTGTTTGATGGGAAAATTGGTGTGAAAATATTAGTTAAAATATTATGAGTGACGTGGTATAAAATGCACATCCAAATGCTTTTAAATGTATATAGTAAACTAGACAATAAAACGGCTGCTCCAAAAACTGATAAAGACTCTAATAAAAACAATTGTTCACAGTAAGAATGAACGGACTTTGGTATTATTTTTTGAGTAAAAGAAAAATTTAACAAGGAAAATACTGCGCCTCCGAATGCGAGCATAAAAATTGATTTTGTTTTAGCTTTAATAATTAGCTAAATAGATCACATATGAATTTAAAGATACTTTTTAGATTCATATATTTGTATATCAAAACTAGTTATTTAAAGCGCAACTGTGAAGACCGGCGCCCGAAATATTGACTTAGGTAGGGTGGAAAAAAGCGCTGTCCCTGAGCCCAGTCGAAGGGCACTTTTTTAATTAAAACCTATAAGCTATTTTTGGTTCAAACAGAATAATAAAAAACTACTTATGGGATATGAGTTTATGGAAGAAATGGAGCGGATATTAAATACTCCCATAAAAAAAGGAAAAGACGTTTGGATAGCAGATAGTGCCAGGGTTTTTGGAAGAGTTAGTTTAGCAGATGAATGTTCTGTTTGGTTTGGGGCTGTGTTACGCGGCGATGCAGATGAAATTAATATTGGCACTAGGTCTAATGTGCAAGAGAATGCAGTAATACATGTAGACCCTGGCTTTCCAGTAACTATTGGTAATGATTGTATTATTGGTCATGGTGCTATTGTGCACGGTGCAACCCTAGGTAACCATGTGCTGGTGGGCATGCATGCTACTGTTTTAAATGGCGCTGTAATTGGCAACAATTGCATTATTGGCGCAGGTGCTTTGGTAACAGAGAGAATGCAAATACCAGACAATTCGTTGGTGGTAGGCTCGCCAGGAAAAGTAACTAAAACACTTACAGAAAATCATTTGGAGAAGCTAAAGAAAAATGCTGCCGTGTATGTGCAATTGGGTAAAGCCTATTTAAAATACTATTCAACTTAGTTTGCAATTTTATCCCACTAAAGTATTTACTTCGTTCTATTAATTAATATGGGTATGAATAGATGTATTTTGTTTGTTAGTTTGGTTTTGGCGCTCCTTACAACTGCTAATGCACAGAAACCAGAAATCAAAAGAATAGACCCGCAGTTTTGGTGGCACAACTTAGAAACCAGAGAACTGCAGTTATTGGTATACGGCGTTAATACTAGCGCTTATCAAGTTAATGCTAAAACCAGTGGAGTTACCATTAAAGAGGTTAAGAGATTAGAAAATGTAAATTACTTGCTGCTATATTTAGATTTAGGCGATTACCATGGCAACCAAATTTTACTTGATTTTTCTTATGAGGGTAAAGTAAAAACCATTACCTACAAATTAGAAACTTTAACCAAAGAAACACATAGCCTTGATGCCTCCGATTTAGTTTACTTGGTTTTTCCAGATAGATTTGCCAATGGCGACCCTAAAAATGATGCTATAAAAAGTATGCGTGAACCCAATTGCTACAGAGATAGTTTAGGTGCCAGGCATGGCGGCGATTTACAAGGAATAATTAACAAATTAGATTATATGCAAGACCTTGGTGTAAGTTGTGTTTGGCTTAACCCAACCTTAATAAACGACCAACCAGCTTATAGTTACCACGGCTATGCACTAACAGACCATTACTTAACAGACCCACGTTTGGGTAACAATGCCCTTTATCAAAAACTAGGATATGAGTTACACAAAAGAAGTATGAAATTGATGATGGACTTAGTGCCCAATCATATTGGTTCAAAACATTGGATGATGCTAGATTTACCAGAAAAAAACTTTGTAAATCAATGGCCAGAATTTACCCGCACTAATTATAGGGCCACTACACATATGGATCCTTATGCCAGTGAGTATGATAAAAAACGGATGGTGGATGGTTGGTTTGACACGCAAATGCCGGATGTAAATGAGCGCAACCCTTGGGTAGCAACTTACCTTATGCAAAGTTATTTGTGGTGGATTAATTATGCCAGTATAGATG
>VEQB01000428.1 GCA_018883485.1 Bacteroidota bacterium | reverse complement strand
TTATCCCATGGGTCGCTATTGGTTAGCATATACCAACGGTTAGCGTCGGCACCATATTGGTCTATGGCTTTAAATGGGTCAATTACATTACCCAAGCGCTTGCTCATTTTATTGCCATTTTTATCAAGAACTAGGCCATTGGCAATTACATTTTTATAGCTAATGCTATCAAATAACAGAACGCTTAATGCATGTAAAGTAAAAAACCATCCTCTGGTTTGATCCACCCCTTCTGCAATAAAGTCGGCAGGAAAATTTTTCCTAAAAGTTTCCTCATTTTCAAAAGGCCAATGCCACTGGGCATATGGCATAGCGCCAGAATCGAACCATACGTCTATCAAATCTGCTTCACGGTGCATTTTTTCGCCTGATGAAGAAACCAATATAACCTGGTCTACGTAGGGCTTATGTAAGTCTTTTATTTCAAAAGAAGATTCCATGTAGCCAGCTTGAACCGACTTCGCTATTTCTGCATTTAATTCTACAATAGAGCCAATGCATTTTTCTTCGCTGCCATCTGTGGTTCTCCATATAGGCAATGGCGTACCCCAGTAACGAGATCTGCTCAAATTCCAATCCACTAAGTTTTCTAACCAGTTTCCAAAGCGGCCTGTGCCTGTATGTTCGGGTTTCCAGTTAATGGTTTTGTTAAGTTCTACCAATCTGTCTTTAACTGCGGTAGTTTTTATGAACCAACTCTCTAAAGGATAGTATAAAATTGGTTTATCAGTACGCCAACAATGCGGGTAAGTATGTTCGTATTTTTCAATCTTAAAGGCCTTGTTTTCTAGTTTTAGTTTGAGCCCAATTAAGTCGTCTACGCTCATGTATTTATCCAGTTTAGGAATGATACTAGCTAGGCGATCTTGTTGTATGCTTAATTCAATTTGTTTCTCTTCTTCGTTAAGGTAAGCTTCTTTCACAAACCTTCCATCTAACGGAAATAAGTCATCTTTTACCGTGTCTAAAAACTTACCGCGTTTATCTACCAAGGTTAATGATCCAATGCCATTTTGCTTGGCGGCTCTAAAGTCGTCTGCACCAAAGCTAGGGGCAATGTGCACAATGCCTGTTCCATCTTCAGTAGTTATAAAATCGCCTAAAATTACTTTAAAAGCATCGCCATCTGTTGGCTGCACATATGGTAAAAGCTGCTCATATCTTAAGCCTTCTAATTCGGCACCTTTAACTTCTTTTAAAATTTCGTAAGGTATTTTTTTATCTCCCGGTTTATAATCCTCAAATGCTAATGCCGCTTGTTCTACAGAAAAGTATTTGCCTACTAAATCTTTGGCCAATACCACTTGTATCTCTTTAAAGGTATAAGGGTTAAAGGTTCTTACCAACACATAGGTAATTTTTGCGCCAACCGCCAAGGCTGTATTGGAAGGAAGGGTCCAAGGGGTGGTGGTCCAAGCAAGGATAAAAGTATCTTTTGTATTACCACTAAGCTTACTTCCTTCCACTAATTTAAATTGGGCAACCATGGTTGCATCTTTTACGTCTTTATACGTGCCAGGTTGGTTCAACTCGTGAGAACTAAGGCCTGTACCCGCTGCCGGACTATATGGCTGAATGGTATAACCTTTGTAGAGGTAGCCTTTGTCATACAATTTCTTGAGTAAATTCCATAAACTCTCAATGTAATTATTTTCGTAAGTAATGTAAGGGTCGCTTAAATCTACCCAATAACCCATTCTATCTGTAAGGTTATTCCAGATGTCGGTGTATTTCATTACATCTTTTTTGCAAGCCTCATTGTATTCGGCAATGCTAATTTTTTTGCCAATATCTTCTTTGGTTATGCCCATGGTTTTTTCAACCTGAAGTTCAACAGGCAGGCCATGGGTATCCCAGCCCGCCTTGCGCTTAACCTGAAATCCTTTAAGAGTATTGTACCTGCAAAAAATATCTTTAACGGCGCGGGCCATCACATGGTGAATGCCTGGGAGACCATTGGCACTTGGTGGACCTTCATAAAACACATAGCTAGGTTGCCCTTCGCGGCTGCTCACGCTTTTTTCAAAAACACCTTCTTTTTTCCAAAACGCAAGGATTTCCTGCTCAAAAGCAGCAAAATCCATTTTCTTATATTCCTGATACTTGCTCATTACTTATTTTTTCTAGTTCTTATACTAAAAAGTGCGCGAAAATAAGGAATTGCGAGGAATAATAACCTATAGAAGAGTGGGAGGCCAATGTTACTGGAGTTTCCCCAAAAATAATCAACTTGGGAATAAGTTTAGTTGAAAATTTGGTGGTGGTTTAACTTTTATGAAGTTAACTAAACCTGTTTTAGTTGATTTTAGGAGATTGTAAATACCATCTG
>VEQB01000058.1 GCA_018883485.1 Bacteroidota bacterium | reverse complement strand
TATTTATGGGCTACCCTAATAGAATCTGGAATGGCCCTTCTAAGCCCTTCTTTATAGGATGATTTGGCCAAATATTCTAATGCTTTTTCCGACATCTCCCAATTTAAATAAGAACTATTGTATAAAATTCTTAAGAAGCCCGCATAGGCTTTCACTGTAACAAAATTAGTAAATTCTGTATAACCTTGCTTTATAAAGATATTGAGATCGTGCTCTACTTTTTGCACTTCTGCTTCACCAATATAATCTAAGAGTGCTAGTGTTGCAAAATTATCTGAGTATTCTATCATCATTTCTATCAATTCCGACAAAGTGTAACTTCTTCCATGAACCTTTTTTACCCCTGCTTCTTCGGATACCTTTCCCATAGAAGTAGAATCATATTGAACGCTTAAATTCAAAATCTCCGGTTCTCTCTGAGCCTTTTTCAAAACCGCCATCATTACTGGAATTTTCATTAAACTAGCTGGTGCAAATGTCTCTTTTTCATTAATACCTATCCATAAACCTTGGTTCAAATCTCTAAAATAATAAGAAACATGGAGGCCGGGTATTTCTTTGCCTCTCTGAGAAATATAATCTTCTATTTTTGACCGAAAATTATGTAACTCCCTTAAATCAAAATTTCTTTTTTGATACTCATTCAAAAGTGGATTTAAAAGTGGAGGAACATAGATATCTGAACCAACATGTAAATTGGCTTTATTTTTCACGGAAGGCTTAAAAACCAAATAAGAAATTAAAAAACCACTTAAAAAAAGTACTATAAGTACTATTAAATTTTTGGGGGTAATTAATTCTAACTTCATAATAATTGAACTATTTTTTAACTTAAAGTTGCAAGGCTAAATAAAAAAAATCGCCTATTATTCAATTTAATGAAAGATTTATTGAACTTTAATTCTGTTATAATCAGATTAAGAAATTCTTTAGAAACTGGATGCTCAAAGGCAAGTTTTGTTGCTTGTAAAGCAATGGATTGATCTTTAAAAACTGTAAAAGCTCCATACTTATTATCACCCATTATGGGGTAGCCCATTGCACTTAATTGTGCTCTAATTTGGTGCTTTCTACCAGTTAATAATTCAACTTCCAACAAACTAAATTTACCCTCTGTTTTCAAAACTTTATAATTTAGTTTGGCTTCTTCAGAACCCTTTACCTCAGAAGAGAATGCCTTGGTAAAATTCTTATGCTCATCTCGCCTTAACCAATGATGCAATTGACCGAAAGCAGAGGTTGGCAGGCCTTCAACCCAAGTAGTATAAATTTTTTGAACTTCCCTTTGTTGAAACAATTCATTCATACGTGTTAAGGCCTTGCTGGTTCTTGCAAATAAAACTATACCCCCAACAGGCATATCTAATCTATGTATTACACCCAAAAAAACCTCTCCCGGTTTTTGGTATTTAACTTTTAAATAAGCCTTCACTTCCTCTTCAAGAGAAGGGGGTTTACCGGGCTCGGGTTGTACGGTTTGACCCGACTTTTTTATTACAGCAATTAGGTGATTATCTTCAAAAACTACCTGCACCTAGTATTGCTCCTTTTGATTTGGAAAATCTACGGCCTTTACATCGGCCACATATTGCTCTACAGCACCCTTAATGGTATCATATAAGTTGAGATACCTGCGCAAAAACTTAGGAGAAAAATCCTTGTTTATACCCAACATATCGTGGCTAACCAATACTTGCCCATCCACCTCTGATCCGGCGCCAATACCAATAATCGGAATTTTGGCATGTTGTGCTACCAAATGAGCTAAGGCAGAAGGAATTTTCTCTAAAACAATGGCAAAACAGCCAGCTTCTTCTAGCAATTTAGCATCGCTTAATAACTTATCTGCTTCGGCTTCCTCTTTTGCCCTAACCTCATACGTACCAAACTTATAAATAGACTGCGGCGTTAAACCCAAATGTCCCATAACAGGAATACCTGCACTTAAAATACGGGCTATTGAATCTACTACCTCTGCCCCACCTTCCAATTTAACAGCATGTGCTTCGGCTTCTTTCATAATTCTAATAGATGAATTTAACGCTGCTTTTGAATTTCCTTGGTATGAGCCAAATGGCAAGTCTACTACTACCAAAGCTCTATCTACCGCCTTTATTACAGCAGCAGCATGCGAAATCATTTCATCTAAGGTAATTGGCAAAGTTGTTTCATGCCCATGCATTACGTTGGAAGCAGAGTCGCCAACCAGTAGCACATCAATTTTAGCGGCATCAAAAATCTTAGCCATGCTGTAATCATACGCGGTTAACATACTAATTTTTTCGCCCCGCATTTTCATTTCCACCAAAGTATGGGTGGTAACTTTCTTCGCTTCTTTGTGCACACTCATGTTCTAGAATTAAACCTCAAAAGTAGCTTATTGAACCAATTTGACAATTCTATTGACTAATAATTATCTTTAGTAAAGCCAATTTTGTATTTTGCAACCCGATGAAATTACGCATTTTTAGTTTTTTAGCTGCGCTTATTATTCTAAGTGCCTGCAAAAATGAAATAGATATTAACGCACCTTATAAGGATATACCTGTTGTTTATGGCTTTTTAGATCAAAATCAGGCTACCCAATATATACGTATTCAAAAATTGTATCAAAATGCAGCCAACCAAACTACCGATCAAGGTGCTAAAATTGCAGACTCCCTATATTTTGATAGTTTAGTGGTTACCTTATTAAATACAACAGATGGGTCTACTTACAACTGCGTACGCATAGATACCATACCAAAAGACAGCGGTTTTTTCTCTAGCGGGAGAAATACCCTTTATGCAACCGCTCTGCCTAAGAACAACTTAGCCAATGAACAATATGAATTAAAAGTGTTTTACCCAAAAGGAAATCTCCGTTTTGGTTCAAAAACTAGATTGGTAAAAGACCCAACGGTTGAACCAAGAAAAGTGGTTATACGCACAGATATCCCAAATCATATCTTTCAAATGCGCTACCAAACCGCTCCAAATTCTTCTTTGTATGACTTGGATTTAAGGTTTATCTATAGAGAATTTAATAAGGCAAACCCAAATATTTTTGAAGATAAATTTATTGATTTTAATCTAAAATTGAACAAACCCGTTTCCCCTAATACGCCTTACATTGAAAACATTTTTAGCGGAGTATATTTTGATTACCTTGTGGCTAATTTTATTAATGACCCAAATACCTATCGCAAAGCCACTCGTTTCGAATTTAGAACAATAGGAGGATCTAAAGAGTTTGAAACCTTATTGAGTTTAAACAAACCCAATACTAGCATTGTAGAAAAAAATCCAACCTTTTCTAACATTACAGATGCAAATGGTAACCCTTTTGGAATAGGCATTTTTAGTAGTAGAAATTTCTACAACCAAATACTTCCAAATGATGTAAATACCATCAACTTCCTAAATGCAAACCTACCCGGGTTTCAGCCTTAAGTGACATTTTTTCTTACTTCTGTCAGATTTTTATGGGTTCAAACCAACACTTGCTGACACATTTAACCAAACCTGACACGATTTAGGATTGGCATTGTGATTGCTACTTTGTGGCAAAGAACAATAAATTTATGAGTAAAATAATTGGCATCGATTTAGGAACTACCAACTCTTGCGTTTCTGTTATGGAAGGAAACGAGCCGGTGGTTATCGCTAACAGCGAAGGCAGAAGAACAACTCCTTCCATTGTAGCATTTTTAAAAGATGGAGAACGCAAAATTGGAGACCCAGCAAAACGCCAAGCGGTTACCAATCCCATCAATACTATTTATTCCATTAAACGCTTTATGGGGCATACCTACACCGAGATAGCAGATGAAGTTCCTCGTGTACCCTACAAAGTAGAAAAAGGAGATAACAATACACCACGTGTTAATATTGATGGTAGGTTATATACCTCTCAAGAAATATCAGCTATGATTCTTCAAAAAATGAAGAAAACTGCTGAAGACTATTTAGGAACTGAAGTACGTGAGGCGGTTATTACTGTGCCTGCCTACTTTAACGATGCACAGCGCCAAGCCACCAAAGAAGCCGGTGAAATTGCGGGATTAACCGTAAAACGTATTATTAATGAACCAACTGCTGCTGCCCTTGCTTATGGCATGGATAAAAAAGGTCAAGATTTAAAAATTGTGGTTTTTGATTGCGGTGGTGGTACGCACGACGTTTCTATCCTTGAATTGGGAGATGGCGTTTTTGAAGTAAAATCTACCGATGGAGATACCCATTTAGGTGGAGATGATTTTGACAATGCAATCATCAATTGGATGGCAGATGAGTTTAATGCTGAAGAAGGATTAGACCTGCGCAAAGACCCAATGGCCTTGCAGCGTTTGAAAGAAGCTGCAGAAAAAGCAAAAATTGAACTTTCTAGCTCAACCCAAACAGAAATTAACTTGCCTTATGTAACAGCAACTGCAAGTGGCCCTAAGCATTTAGTTAAAACTTTAACCCGTGCAAAGTTTGAGCAATTGGTAGATAGTTTAATTAAACGTACCATCGAACCTTGTAAATCTGCACTTAAAAATGCTGGTTTAAATACAAGTGATATAGACGAAATTATCTTGGTAGGTGGTTCTACAAGAATACCAGCCATACAAGCAGCTGTTGAAGCTTTCTTTGGCAAAGCCCCTTCAAAAGGAGTTAACCCAGATGAAGTTGTAGCTATTGGAGCAGCCATTCAAGGTGGTGTATTAACCGGAGAAGTAAAGGATGTATTGTTGTTAGATGTTACCCCTTTAAGCTTAGGAATTGAAACCATGGGCGGAGTAATGACAAGATTAATTGAGTCGAACACCACCATCCCAACCAAACGCAGCGAGGTTTTTAGCACAGCAGCAGATAACCAACCAACGGTAGAAATTCATGTATTGCAAGGCGAGCGTCCTATGGCCAATCAAAACAGATCAATAGGCCGTTTCCACTTAAGCGATATTCCACCTGCACCACGCGGTGTTCCTCAAATTGAAGTAACTTTTGACATTGATGCAAACGGTATTTTACATGTAAGTGCAAAAGACAAAGGAACAGGCAAAGAACAGAAGATTAGAATTGAAGCAAGTTCTGGCTTAAGTGATGCAGAAATCGAAAAAATGAAACGTGAAGCAGAAGCCAATGCCGATGCAGATAAGCGCGCTAAAGAAGAAGCGGAAAAAATCAATCAAGCAGATAGCTTAATCTTCCAAACCGACAAGCAATTGAAGGAATATGGAGAAAAGATTCCAGCTGATAAGAAAACAAAAATTGAAGCTTCTTTAGAAGATTTAAAGAAAGCACATACAGAACGTAATCTTGCAGCAATAGAAACTGCTATGGAAGCTTTAAATGCAGCATGGCAAGAAGCCTCTCAGGACATCTACAATGCCCAACAACAAGCTGGTGGTGCACAAGAAGGTGCAGAGCAACCTGCTAATGGTGCAGAGAACAATGCCAATAACGTGCAAGATGTAGAATTTGAAGAGGTAAAATAATCATCCTTTTAAAATATAAATCCCGACAAATTTGGCCGGGATTTTTTTTGCGATTATTTTTGGCTTAATAAAGAGCGATTTTCATTATTTTTGAAATACACATTATAATACAAGTTATATGATAAGCCTAAATCCGCAATATATCAAAGACGCTAATGGTCAAAACTCTATGGTTTTGTTAACTACCAAAGAGTTTGATGCCATAATTGAAGAGCTTGAAGAATTAGAGGATGTAAAACTTTATGATGAATCAAAAAAAGAAGATGATGGTGAGCGAACTCTTTTTTCTGATTATATGAAAAATAGAATAATAAAAAATGGGTAATTATACCATTCTTTTATCAAAAAAAGCTATTAAGCATTTAGATAATCTTACAGATGATATTGCAGAACCCATTTTTAAGGTAATTGCAAAATTGGAGGAAAATCCTCGCCCACTTGGGTATAAAAAATTAAAAGGGAGAGACGGCTTTAGAATCAGAGTGGGGAATTATAGAATTATTTATGAAATATTTGAGACCCAACTTTCCATTAATATAATTGCAGTTGGTCACAGAAAAAATATTTATGAATAAAAATCCCGACCAAATTGGCCGGGATTTTTTTGCGATTACTCTATTACCAATTTTTGTTGGCTCAGGTTAGTGCCATCCGAAAGTTGCAATAAATAGATACCAGAGGCAAGGTTATTTAAGTAAATGCCCTCCCCTTTTTGAATACTTTGAAGCAAAACTTGTCTTCCTAATTGATCTGCTAGCGTTAGGTTCAACACGCCTTGGTTTGCTTGCCAATTAACCGTTACATTGGAGGTTGCAGGATTTGGGTAAATAGACAAACCAAAAGCATTGGGTAATTCAGATAATCCAGAAGCCATAATGGTAACCGCCCTACTTGCCGTATTCATACACTCAAATTGCGAATACCCTTTCATTACAATTTGAGTTGCTCCATCATTTTTAAAGGTATACGGAAAAACTCTATTGGTTGTTGGAAAAGAATCTCCTTCTAAAAACCAAACTCTACGTGTGGTTTCAGAAGAAGTATCATTTAAAACCACCTCCAAATTTGTTTTGCTAATGGTAAAATCTACTACAGGCAATTCTTTAACAGTTGTGATTACAGGTGAAGAAGGTGTAACACAACCAGAAATTGAATCAATGGCTAGCAAACTTAAACTAGAGCCATCTGGAAATTGAGGATTAACAGGAACTGGGCCAAATGCAAACCCTTGCGATTTTGTCCTAGTGGCCACCAATTGGTCATTTCTTAAATACTGCACCACTAATACACTTGGAGCTAACAATAAAGGAGTTAAAGTGATAGAATCTGTTTTACAAAATAGTTGTTTTCCTAAACTTAAGATTGGTGTTGGATTCATTGGCTTAATAAGACTAACCATAAATGTGGTGTCTTTGGTAGGGCAATTTGAATTGGCCGAATCAATTATTGAAATGCTAAACGGTCCTAAAGTAGTTTGATTTGAAATGGTTGTTGAATAGGTGCCTGATGTATCTTTTGAAAACAAACCGATCAAAGGAATTGAGAACCCTACAAATTTATAATATGGGTTTACTGCTCCACTTACATTTGTAATTTGGGCGGTAAAAGAAACTCCAAAATTACCCTGAGCAGTTGGTAAACAAATTAATTTTGGAGCTAGTAATTTAAACGCAATTGGTGAACAATTAGCAGCAATACAAGTCTTGTTAGAAACCTGTGAAACCAAACAAGGCGCATTGGTTAAATTTCTACCCCAAACTGTAACTTGTTGGTTTGGGTTCAAACCACTTAAAAAATGATTGCTGCCTTGGTTTGGACTTGCCCAAGTTTTACCAGAATCTAAACTAATTTGAGGGTTAGCGCCAGGGATGGTGTAGGTAATACTATTTGGCGTAGCTGGCCCACAAGCAATTACTGGTGCAGCCGCTTTAGTTGCGACAAATATTACTTTGGTAGTAGAAGTTGCATTACAAGGACCAGCAGTTGCTTTAACATTTAATTGCGTAATGCCTTGCGGTTTGAACCAAATGCTATTTGCAGCAGTAGAATCTATGCGCGATCCATTGGCAAAGAATTCGTAAAACTGCATACCCGAAGATGCTGTTAATTGTACACTATCTCCTTGACATAAGGTATCCTTAGATAAACTTAACACCACCGTAGGTTTAGGAGCTGTGGTAATAACGGTTGCTGCACTTGTAGTTGCACAAGAACCTCCAGCATTTACAGTTACAGTATAAGAACCCGCCGTAACCGTTTTAATGCTTTGGGTAGTTTGGTTACCTGGGCTCCATAAATACGTAAAGTTAGTGCCGCTATTGGCAGTGAGTGTTACAGAATCGTTACCACAAACTATATTGCTAGAGGCGGTAATGGTGGCAGCTGGTTTTGCTATTACATTAATAGTTATTTGGGCATTTGTAGAAGTGCCGCTGGCATTGGTTGCTCTAAATCTAATGGTTCTTGAACCAGCCGTTGGTCCCACTCTAATTTTAGGATTTTGTAAGGTGGAAGAACTAGGCGAGTTCGCTAAAAAATCCCAAGCATAAGAGGTTGGGCTATTGGTTGCAGTTCCTGTAAATTGAACAGAATCGCCCACACAAAAAGTGGCTCCATTTGCTGGCGAAGTGATGGTTGCCACTGGAGGATTTCCACTACTTAACGCAAAGGATTTACCATATACGATATCCCCAGAAGTTCCATTGTTACTGTTAGTAGCATTAAGCGCCAAATAAAAAGTTACTGTTCCAACAGCAGGATTTGGAGCCGTCCATTGAAAACTCCAAGAACTTGAGGAAACCCCTGCCACTGTATGGGTAACATAGCTTCTTGCACCAGCAGAGCTAACAGCATTGCCGGTACCAGCCACAAATGAGCCTGCCATAGCATTACCAGAATTTAAAGCAGTAACCTGAAAACCATTTTTTGCAGTTGCTGCGCTACCCCCGCTTATAGTAATGGTGTAAGTTTGACCAGCAGCATAATTATTACCAGGCACGCCAGATAATGAAATGTTATCCCAAGCACCACCAGAAGTTGTAGCACCACCATGGCAACCGCCACAAGGAGTTTCCCCAGGAGCTGAGGTATTACCTCCTCCTGGCCCACCTTGGTTTGTAAAACTGTTAAAAGAAATAAGCAATAAGGCCATAAGGAAAACTGCCTTACTTAAAAAGCGTAGGTTAAGTTTAATCATGTTTTGTTTAGTTTGATAACTCAAAACTAAAACAAAACCATTAATTTAAAAACTAATTTAATTTACTACCCAAGTCTCTTTACCTGCAATTAATTTATCTAAATCTCCTTTTCCATAAGATTGCTTAGCATAATTAATTTGGTCGTTAAACAATTGGTCGAAAGTTGCTTTCTTGTTATTTACATAAAACACCCCAAAAGGTCGTGGGAAATGGCCTTCCACCGAAGGATCATCGTAAAAGCGAGACAATATAGTAGCCTTCACCAAATCTTCTTCATCGTGTATCCAAAGGTCACTTACAGCGGCATCATTAATATCTACAATTATCGGTTTGAACCCTTCTAGTTTAATACCCTTATCATTGTTTTCACCAAAAACCAATGGCTTGCCGTTTTCGAGCATTAAGGTTTCTAATTTCTTAGAACTCTTTTCAGTGAACACCTCAAAAGCGCCATCATTAAACACATTGCAGTTTTGATAAATTTCTATCAAAGAAGTACCTTGGTGTTCATAGCCTCTTTTAATTACCATTTGCATGTGTTTAGGGTCTCTATCCATACTTCTGGCTACAAAAGTAGCATCGGCACCTAGGCTCAAGGCAACTGGATTAAAAGGGTAATCTACACTGCCCATTGGGGTAGATTTTGTTACCTTGCCTTTTTCTGAAGTGGGTGAATATTGCCCCTTGGTTAAACCATAAATCTGGTTGTTAAAAAGCAATACATTTAAATCCGGATTTCTACGAAGGGTATGAATAAAGTGATTGCCGCCAATAGACAAGGAATCGCCATCACCTGTTATTACCCAAACAGAAAGCTCTGGTCTGGTTGCTTTTAAGCCAGTGGCCACAGCCATGGCTCTTCCATGTATAGAATGCATACCAAAAGTATCCATATAATACGGAAACCTAGATGAGCATCCAATACCAGAAACAAATACAAATTCCTCTTTAGGCCTGCCTAAATCTGGCAAAACAGTTTGTACTTGTTTCAATATAGAATAATCTCCACAACCCGGACACCAGCGTACTTCTTGGTCGGATGCAAAATCTTTTGCACTTAGTTTTTCTACTGATTCTGTCATATTAGTCGAGTATTTCTTTAATCTTGGCAACCACCTCAGCAGCCATAAAAGGCTGACCTTGGATTTTGTTGTAAGGGATTGCGTCTATAAAATATTTATCACGAATGATTTTAGAAAGTTGGCCGTTGTTTAATTCTGGAATAACCACAGTTTTAAACTTTGCCATTAAATCTGCTAAATTTTTAGGGAAAGGATTAAGGTAACGTAGGTGTGCATGAGAAACTTTATATCCCATGCCACGCAATTGAAGGGTTGCGGTTTTAAGTGCACCGTAGGTTCCACCCCATCCTAAAATTAACACATCTCCAGTATCCTCTCCATTATCTATATTTTGTTCTGGAATATAATTGGCAACAAGGTCAACTTTTTCTTGACGCAATTTCACCATATTTTCATGGTTCACTGCATCATAACTAATGTTTCCTGTGATGTTTTGTTTTTCCAAACCACCAATGCGGTGTTCTAA
>VEQB01000427.1 GCA_018883485.1 Bacteroidota bacterium | reverse complement strand
AATTTAGGGTCATTAAACTCATAAACTTTTTGCTCAGCACCCTCTCCGATATAATTTGATTCATCTATAAAATCAACCCAAAAATTATTTTTATGAATGAAATCTATTAAGATCTCTGTTTCTTGGTTCTTGAGGAATTCAGTTTTTTCAAATTCTTGAACTGCAATCTTTTTTCCTCTAAGGAAGTTGGCGATTGTTTGGATAATTTTTCCATACCTAACTTCTGCATTTCCTGAAATGACATTTTGTAATTCATTTTTAGATAACATTTATTACAAAGTTAAAATATTTCTCCTAAAATGGCAATATTTTGCCAGCATTTAGAGCAAACCTAAATTTGTGCTTAAGCTAGGTTTTAAAAGCCAACTACCGCTTACCACCCCAATGTCTTTTGGGTTTGTGGGCGGGTTTGGATGAGGCTGGGCGATTGTGCGCTGGCAATTGCTTCTTAGCTTGCTGTTGCGGTCTGCTTGGGGCTTCCGAGAAAGTTACATCTAATACAAATGGATGTGCTTCTACCACGGGAATTTTTTTGCCAATCAGTTTTTGAATGTCCGTTAATTCACCAAATTCTTCCTCTTCGCAAAACGAGAATGCAATACCACTTGCTCCTGCCCTGCCTGTTCTACCAATACGATGCACGTAGGTTTCTGGCACATTTGGCAACTCATAATTGATAACATGAGAAAGACTATCAATATCAATACCGCGTGAAGCAATATCTGTGGCAAGAAGTACTTTTATCTTACCTGTCTTAAAATCATTTAAGGCATTCTGACGCGCATTTTGCGATTTATTACCATGAATGGCTGCTGCTTTAATGCCTGCTTTATCAAGGTCTTTTACTACCCTATCGGCACCATGCTTTGTACGTGTAAACACCAATACACTATGCATTTTTTCCGATTCTAATAAATGTATAAGCAAACGCTTTTTATCTGTTTTACTTACAAAATACAAAGACTGTTGAATGGTTTCTGCAGTAGAGGAAACAGGAGTAACTTCTACCTTTGAAGGTTGAAATAAAATACTATCTGCCAAGCTTTGAATAACCGGAGGCATGGTGGCAGAAAAGAATAATGAATGTCGGCGTTTAGGAAGCTTGGTAATTACTTTTTTAACATCATTCACAAAGCCCATGTCTAACATTCTATCTGCTTCATCTAACACAAAGAATTGAATATTTTGCAGGTGCACAAAACCTTGTTGAATTAAATCTAACAAACGGCCTGGTGTAGCAATTAAAATATCTATTCCCCTATTTAATCTATCTACCTGCGAATGTTGCGAAACACCCCCGAAGATAACAGTATGCTTTAAACCTAAGTTTTTGCCATAGGCCCCAAAGCTTTCATCAATTTGAATAGCCAACTCTCTGGTTGGGGTAAGAATTAATGCTTTAATTTTTTTCTTTCCTTGGTCTGGACCTGCTTGGTATAGCAACTGCAAAATAGGAATAGCAAAAGAGGCGGTTTTACCCGTGCCTGTTTGCGCACAACCGAGAACATCTTTGCCTTGCAGCAATAAAGGGATGGTTTGTGCTTGAATAGGTGTTGGATGCGTGTAGCCTTCGTGATGAAGGGCTTTAAGAATGGGCTCAATAATGTTGAGCTCTTTAAAGGTAGTAGTCATAAAATGTGTTGAGCAGAAAATCGACGCTCAAAACAATTCAATCAAGAGGCAACTCTGCAGCAGTAAGAAAATTAAAATACTGCGGCGCAAATGTAGGCATTCAGATTCATATCACCTAATTCTGTAATTTGCCTCCAACAAAACGTACAAACATGAACTTGAGTTATTGGGAACAAACAAGCTATACAAACTACGATTATATCATAATTGGTGCAGGCATTACTGGCCTATCCTTAGGCATTGAGCTTGCCGAAAATTTCCCTAAAGCCAAAATTGCTATACTAGAGCGCGGTATCTTGCCCAGTGGCGCTTCTACAAAAAATGCAGGGTTTGCTTGCATAGGTTCTCTTAGCGAGAAGGTACATGATTTGCACTTAATGGGAGAAAGTAAGTTCTTAGAATTGATACAAAATCGCTGGGAAGGATTACAAATATTAAGACAAAGACTTGGAGACAAGGCCATAGATTTTCAATTACATGGAGGCTATGAATTGATAATGGAGAATCAAAACCAAAATTTCCTTAAGCAGCTAGAAAAGATGAATACACTGCTTGAACCCATGCTTGGTAAGGAAGTATTTTCGGTTCAAAACGAAAAAATAAAAGCCTTTGGTTTTAATGCCAATAGTGTAAAACAGTTGGTACAAAATAAAGTAGAAGGACAACTAGATAGTGGTAAAATGATGCAGGCATTATATGC
>VEQB01000426.1 GCA_018883485.1 Bacteroidota bacterium | reverse complement strand
GACTAGTTGCTTAAATAATCAATGCTATTTTGCATCACCAAATGGGGGGTCAATTTCAAACGGAAAGAGGGGGTCAATTTCACCGGTATATGGAGCAGAGGAAAAAACTTCAAAATCTTGAAATGATTCTTTGTAGAAAGTGTTTTTTGACTAAAGATTCAGACAAAAACCAAATTAAGCTATTCTGATTTTTCTTCCTGATTTATCTCACTAGCTATTTTAATTGCTCATTGAAGGAATGTTGTTAGCGCGTTTTCATGGTCCTCTTCATAGTGAGGTAAGGCAATAATAAACGCCTTTTCAATATCTTCGTTGGTTGCAGCAAAATGTAGATTCGAGCGCACTATATCAGCGAATAAGGCAAGTAGTAGTTTGTTATTCATTTTGAAATTTATAAAATAATTTAAAGAATAAATATTTAACAACCTTTGAGTATTTTTGTATGTATGAAGAAACTAATAATAACAATCTTATTTTTTATACCTATTGCAAGTTTATTTGCTCAAATTGGTAAATCATTCGAGGAAGTTACAACGGAATTAAAAAATGCAGGTTTTCAATACAAGATTGATACGATTAGCAAAACCAATGAATTAAAGATAATTTCAGTTATTGACACAAAGTATAGCAAAGATAGTTTGAGTGTAACAGAAACTTTAAAAACATTGAAGTTTAAAGAAAATGGTAAATGTTATTACTCAAATATTTCTTACAAAAGAAGAAACATAAACCAACGTAGCCCAATAATTACAGCAAGTTCAAATGGTCAAAGTACGAAAAATTATCATTTATTAATTGCAGGCAGAAGGGGTATGGTTGGGCATGGATTAGTATTGACAGGGTCAATAATTGCCGTTGTAGGCGCACTTAGTTTGGAACAACCATTAATAATTGTAGGCGGTTTAATTTCGTTAACTGGGTTCATCACTGAGTTTGCAGCGTGGAATAGTATTTTAAAGGCAGGGCAAAACCAATAAATATATTTAAACCGACAACCAAACCGACAACCGAATAAACCGACAACCCCTAAACACCTAATAATATTGAGTTTTTAAAAATAATTTGTAGTCCACTCGCCTCTATTAAAAACAAAGGATTCAGCCATGGTTTTCTAATCCGCCAGTTGGCGGAAGAAGGTTCGAGTCCAGAGACTACAAGTACAGCAAGAGTTTGGGTTTGGGTTTTGAGGAGCTAAAGTCCTTTAATTCACTATCAATTTTTCTTTCCTTTGTTGGTTCAAAAATATTTGATTATTTTGAACCGATTTGATACCACAAAGTAAAATAGATGAGATTCTACATGCTGCCAACATTGAGGAGGTTGTTGGCGATTATGTGCGTCTTAAGCGCAGAGGTGCTAACCTAACTGGCCTTTGTCCTTTTCATAATGAAAAAACGCCAAGCTTCTCAGTATCGCCTGCTAAAGGCATTTATAAGTGTTTTGGTTGTGGTAAGGCAGGAAATTCTGTTAACTTTATAATGGAACATGATAGCCTAGGCTATATTGAAGCGCTAAAAAGCCTCGCCGACCGCTACCGCATAGATTGGCCGCAACAAGAGAATATCAATATCGACCAAGAACGCGCCATTCGCTCAGAGAAAGAAAGTCTTCAAATTTTAAACAATTGGGCGGCAGATTATTTTGAACAACAACTCTGGGAAAATGAAGAGGGAAAAACCATAGGCCTTTCATATTTTGAAGAACGTGGGTTCAGACAAGATACCATTAAAAAGTTTAAATTGGGCTATAGCCTCGATGATTGGAATCACCTGCAAGAAAGTGCACTTAACTCTCAATATAATGAGGAGGTATTACTTAAGGCTGGGTTGATTAAAAAAACTGAGCAAGGCAAAGTTTACGATGCTTACAGGGGTAGGGTTATGTTTACCATACATAGCCACACTGGTAAAGTAATTGCCTTTGCAGGGCGTCAATTAAAAAAGGACGATAAAAGCGCAAAATATGTAAACTCTCCAGAAACCTTACTGTACCATAAAAGCAATGAATTGTATGGTTTGTTTTTTGCAAAAAATGCCATTAGACAAAGCGATTTTGTATACTTAGTAGAAGGTTATACCGATGTTATTTCCATGCATCAAGCGGGGGTAGAAAATGTGGTGGCTAGCAGCGGTACTTCGCTAACAGAGAACCAAATAAAATTGCTTAAACGACATACAGAAAATGTAACTGTTTTGTATGATGGAGATGCTGCAGGTATTAAAGCCAGTTTGCGCGGTATTGATATGTTGCTAGAGCAAGGCTTGAACGTGAAGGTGGTGCTTTTCCCTGATGGAGAAGACCCTGATAGCTATAGCATTAAAGTGGGTTCTGAGGCATTTGCTAAC
>VEQB01000057.1 GCA_018883485.1 Bacteroidota bacterium | reverse complement strand
ATTCTGCCTTCTCTAAGTACTCCTTTGCTTTCTGTTTGTAATAAGGCTGCATTTCTGCTGGTACAGTTTGCAACAATTCTGTTTCACGTTTTTGCTTTTGGTTAAGCATCTCTAAGTAAACTGGGCTAGGGCGGGGTTTTTCTTTGCCCTGCTCTGCTTCTCGCTTTTGCTCTTGCTCTTGTTGCTTTTCTGCCTTTTCGTGTTCAAGAAGACGCGTTAAAATTTCTTCTTGCCGCATCAGAGTTTCTTGGGTAAGTCTCTTATTCACTAAATCTTTCTCCGTTTCTTCCATCTTTTTTTGCAATTCGCCTAATTGTTTGCCTCCGCCCATTTTTTCCTTTTGCAAAGCATCCATTTCGCTCATCATTTTTTGCATTTGCTGCCTAATAGCCATTTGTTGCGCAGCCATGCGTGCGTATTGTTCAGAAGTCATTTGTCCCTTACCCTTTTCTCCTTTGCCATTCTTATTCATGCCCTCCTTCATTTGCTTATTCATCTCCTCTTGCATTTTCTTAAGTTGCTTCATGCTTGGTTTGCCACTTCCCGGTTTTGGCTTAGGCTTACCTTTTCCTTTGCCACTCTTCGATTGCTGCTTCATTTGCATCTCTTGTTGCATTTGCTTCAACGATTCGCTTAACATAACAGCAAGATTATTCATACGCGTCATGGCATACTGCTGCTGAACTCTAGTTTCACCAATATTCCTCTGAGAAAAATTGAGGTTACTTCTGTCTAAATGGTCGTTCATTTTGGTAACTTCCTTATTGATAAAAGATTTTACCTCGGGTGCTCTCTTACTTAAACTCAATAAACTATCTTCAATCATCTTGGCATTATCTTTTATAATTTTCTGCTCTTTTGCCAAGTCTACAAACTTTGGATTGTAGCCATTAATTAGTTTAAGTTCTTCCATTACCTTTTCCTGGTCTTTACTCAACTGAACTAAATTCTCTAAAATTTCGCGCAAAGCTTGGGCATCAATTTCATCTTGCTCTTCTTCGTCTTTTTCTTTTTGATCCTGCATCTTCTGCTGCATTTCCTCCATTTTGTCGGCAGCTTCATTTTGGGTTTGCTTAGACTTTTTATCATTGCCCTTGCTCAACTCATTACTACTTTGCTCCAATTTCTCAGAAATCTCTTTTTCCAACTCTTTCGTATCAGCTAATTCTTTAGGATTTTCTAGCTCATTATTTTTCTTTTCTAATTCTTTCAAATCCTGCTGTAATTGTTCAAACTCCTTAATTATTTCTTCTTGTTTTTGTTGTTTGTCTTGCTTAGCACTTTCACTCTCTTTATTTGCCAGGTCCCTTTGCTTTTCTGCCAATTCCTTCAAATCCTTCATGGCATTTTCTTGGCGCTTATCCACTTCTAATTCTTTATACATTTCGAGCATCCTATCCAATTCCTTCTCTACATCTTTATTGCTCAATTCCATCTTATCCAACTCTTTTCTGATTTGGTCTTTATTTTGAAGCTTCAACATATTCTCAACCTGCTTCATCAACTGCTTCATTTCCTCACTCATCAACTGCTCATACATTTTTTGAAGTTCTAGTTGCTTCTCTACAATTCGTTCTTGCTCTTCCTTGAACGATTGCTCTTTTAAATTTTTCTGCTTGAAATCCTTCTGCAACTCCTGCATTTTTTGCTGCAATTCTTTTTGCTGTTCACTTACTTGCTCTAGTCTTTTCTTCTCTTCCCAAGTTAAGGGCTGTTGGGTTTTAAGTTTTTGCTGTAATTGATCCAATTCTTTTTGTAAATCTTTAGCTTCTTTTAAAGCCTCTTCCATTTTTTCTTGCAAAGCATTACTCGAAGCATCGGTCTCTTCGCGCAACTTTTGTTTATCTGGCGCCTTAATACTAAACACTTCGCTTTTAGAAAACTTGGCTCCATTAACTCCATCGTTATCCCAAACTTCAAAATAATATTCTATTTCATCTGATAGGTTAAAGCCAATTTCGTATAAATCAAAAATGTAATTGATAGAAAAGCGTTTGTCTGAAGGGCTTGGTAAAACTTTAGATTGAATACCTTTACTTACTTTAGATTTATCATTAGATTTAGTGAACCGATAATTGAAGCTAAGTTTACTTAAACCATAATCATCAGTTGCTAATCCAGCAAGGTAAATGTACTTGCCGCTTACAGAATCTGTGCGTTGCTCTGCAATAACAGAAGGGTAAGCATCGGGTTGAACCGAAATAACAAAATGTAAAGAATCACCTTTATGCGTTGCCTCATTAGACAATACTATAGAATAATCATCGGAGATAAAAAACTTGCGGGAGTAGCTATAATTGATTTGGTCTTTTGAAGAAGCCACCGCCTTTAACTTGGCAAAAATTAAACTAATCTTGCTAGTTTGTTTGCCTGTAAATTGCCAATTAACTATGGTACCCGCAGGGATACTTATGTCGGCAGGATTATTTAACACCTGATCTTTTAAACCCAAATAGCGTGGGTACTGTAACTTTACTATATAATTTAATAATACTGGTTTTTTTACTACATTAATTTGTTTGCTTTCGTCTTCAAAACCTAAAGCTTCTAAAAAGAAGGTGGTAGATTGTTGTATGTTCTTAAAAGTATAGCTAAAATGAGTGGCATCAATTTTATCTAATTTATACTTCTGGTCTAAAAAATGAATGTTAACCTCGTTCGGTAATTCACTTCCATCTACGCTAATTTTTAATTCAAAATCCTGATACTGCTCTACCTTTAAACTTTTATTCTCTATAGTAAATGAAAATGGCGCTGGAACTTTGTAGGCTATGTCGTAATTAACTATTCGCTTGGTACTATCACTTAATACACTTGGCGCTATAATAATAATGGCAATAAGCGCAACCAGAGGAATAGCAGCTAACTTTAAATACTTATAATTCTTCTTCACATCAATTGCAGCGGTAAAGGGAAGCGGTTGCAATGCAGCGGTTTTTTGATCAATAGCTGCTGCTAGCAGGCTGTTTGTTTCCGCATTCTGAGATAACAATTGCAGAGTATTAAGTAACTTATCAGAAACATGACTAAAGTGCTTTCCAATTATAACAGCTGCCTGCTCATAATTAATTGTTTTACCAAACTTTAAAAGTTTACCTAAGGGATAAATAATATAGCGAGCTAATAGAAATGTTCCTAAAGCTACCAAAGTATAAAACAAGCTCGCCCTCGTTTGCGTGGTATAGCGTCCAAAATGTTCTAGAAGCGCGGCTATCAAAAATGCAAAAACAAAAATTCCTAAAAAGTAAATCGAACCTCTTACCAATTGGTTCAAATAGTATCTTTTTATGAAATGGTCTAATTTTTTAAGTAATAATTGTGCTGCCAACTCCACTAATCTTTAAAATAATTGTTTTAAACTTCAAATTAATATCATCTACTTTTCCATTTACGTTGAAGAATAGAATTATATTGTAAGTACACTTTAATTCCACAATGAAAATAATATAAATCGGTGCTAATTTACAAAAGAAAAACTATCTCCATTAAACAATCCTAAATCACTCAATTTTAAATGTGGTATTACCAGCAATGCCATGAAAGACAGGCTCATGAAAGGTGCCCCTAAAGTAGAACCCAATTCATTTTTACTAAAATCATGCAATTTTTCATATTCCTTTGCTACTTCAAAAGCATCGGCATTACTCATTAAACCTGCCACTGGAAGTTCTAAGCAGTACGTCAAATCTTCATCCACCGCAGAAAGACCACCTTTTGAAGCTATCACAAGATTTACTGCTTTTGCAATGGCCTCATCACTTACCCCAACTGCAATAATATTATGGCTATCGTGAGCCACCGATGAGGCAATGGCACCTTTCTTAAGCCCAAAATTTTTAACATACGCAATGGCAGGTTTAGCCTTTTGGTAACGGTTTATCACCACCAATTTTAAGCAATCGTTCTGTAGAGTTAACTCCTTTGCTGGTAGCATAATTTTTTCAGTAATTAACTGACCATCTAAACAGCCTATCACGGGTATCAAACCAGTCGAACCGTCAAAAATTGAGTCAACAGAGATTGGTTCAGCCCTAAATTGATTGATAACTTTTGAGGCTACATGCGGAATTAAGGTTTGGCCATTTTCAAATGCACACCTCCCATTTATGTAGGTGCAATGCACTTCAAAGTTTTGTAAGTTCTTAACCAAAATAAAATCTGCAGGTTCTCCAACTTTTAGCGTACCTATAGGCAATCTATAATGGGTAATTGGATTTAAACAAGCCACTTCTAGAATAGCAAATAAATCAAATCCTTGGGCTACAGCCCTTGCCACTAATTGATTGATATGCCCCAACACCAAACCGTCTGGATGCTTATCGTCTGAACAAAACATAAGTTGCTTATACCATTTTGGAAGCAAAGGAATAAGTGCCTCAAAATTTTTGGCAGCACTTCCTTCACGTATTAAAACCTTCATTCCTTTTTGTAATTTTTCTAGGGCTTCCTTCTCGGTAAAACATTCGTGATCTGTGCTAATTCCAGCACCTATATACTTATCTAAGGCTTCACCCGCCAAGCCCGGAGCATGGCCATCTACAGGCTTATTTAATTGATGGGCTGTAGCAATTTTTTTTAATACCTCAGAGTCATCATAAATTACGCCAGGGTAGTTCATCATTTCAGATAAATAATAAATTTTAGGGTTAGCCAACAATTGTGCAACAGCAGTAGCATCTAATGTTGCACCGGCTGTTTCAAATACCGTGGCAGGAACACAAGATGGGGCCCCAAAGAAAAAATGAAAAGGCACTTGTGCGGCATTTTCTAGCATGTATTCAACTCCTTCTATACCTAAAACATTTGCAATCTCGTGTGGATCGCTTACTGTGGCAACTGTTCCGTGCCTTACAGCCAATCTAGCAAAGCCACTTGGCGTTAATAAGGAGCTTTCTATGTGCACATGCGCATCTATAAACCCCGGCATGATATAAACCAAGGGAGCACTATTGAGCTGTTCAATACCATCTATGATACCTTCTTTTATAGAAACTTTGGCAGGATAAATCTTTCTTTGAAGAATATCTACCAATTGCCCTTCTACACAAAAAGTTTGACTCATAATTCTTTGGCACTAAATTGAAAAGGTAAAAATGTTTGGGTGCCATTGGCAGCCACATAAACTTCCCCTGTTTCCCCCTGCAAAATAGTTCTTATAGGTGTTTGGTAACGCTTTTCATATTCTGACAAACTTTGTAAACAAGCGCCACAACTTGGAATTGGAT
The DNA here is from genome assembly GCA_018883485.1 of Bacteroidota bacterium. Taxonomy (GTDB): domain Bacteria; phylum Bacteroidota; class Bacteroidia; order UKL13-3; family UKL13-3; genus B1. Next base: position 5,066 of record VEQB01000057.1, on the reverse strand, counting down.
AGTTTAATTGCTTGCTAGGAGATTTTGCTGTAATGGCCATAGCCAAAATTTTCTGATTGGGAAAGGCGGCACCGGCATAAAAAACGGCCACTCTTTCGGCACATAAACCGCTTGGGTAAGCAGCATTTTCTTGGTTGCTACCAATTACTATTTCGCCATTCTGAAGCAACAGAGCACAGCCCACCAAAAAATTTGAGTAAGGTGCATATGCATTTAATAAAACCTCCTTCGCTCTTTTCAATAGCATGGCGTCTTGTTCCTTCAAAAATGATTCGTTTGGATAAGTTTCCAATTCTATGACTTTAGTTATTTTATGCATTTTCAAGTTTAGTAAATTTTGTGGTATAACACACAGTGCTTAGTTTCGTTTCAAAGTTTACCACATGAAGCATATTTTGATTTTAGGTGCAGGCCTCTCCTCTTCTAGTCTTATTCGCTATTTACTACAACATGCTGCCAAAGAAAATTGGCGTATAACTTTAGCCGATGTAAATATTGCAGCAGCACAGGCAAGAATTGGAAAAAGTAAACATGCTATTGCCATAAGTTTAAACCTACAAGATGATGCGAAACGCAAAGAATTAGTTGCATCATCTGATTTGGTAATTTCGTTAATGCCACCAGCATTACATACGCTTGTGGCAAAAGATTGTGTAACCTATAAGGTATCCTTAATCACTGCGTCCTATGTAAGTGATGACATGCGAAAACTTCATCCTGCGGCTTTAAAGGCGGGCGTATTGTTACTAAACGAAATAGGTTTAGACCCCGGAATAGACCACCTTTCGGCCATGGAAATGATACATGAAATAAAAGATTTAGGCGGAGAAATTCAATCTTTTGAATCGTATTGTGGGGGCTTGGTGGCACCAGAATTTGACAATAACCCTTGGCATTATAAATTTACGTGGAACCCCAGAAATGTAGTGCTGGCTGGCCAAGCCACGGCGCGTTATTTAGAAAATGGAATGCTTAAATTAATTCCACCACACCGTATTTTCTCACAAACACGAATAGTAAAAGTAAAGGGCCATGGTAATTACGATGCCTATGCCAATAGAGATTCTTTAAGTTATATCGAGCCTTATGGAATCGGTTCGGCTCAAACCGTAATTAGAGGAACTTTACGCGTTAAAGGTTTCTGTGACAGTTGGCAGCAATTGGTTTTATTGGGACTAACAGACGATTCTTATGAATTGAATTCACCAGAAAAAATTTCTTACAGAGATTGGCTATGTAGTTTAGTGCCTGAAGCTAACACAGAAAATTTAGAACAAGAATTATGTAAATTTTTGAACCTAAGCAAAAATTCAAAAGCCTTTAAAAATATGCAATGGTTAGGTCTGTTTGAACCAAAACCAATAGGCTTAGAAAACGCCACTCCCGCAAAGGCCTTGCAAAAAATATTAGAAGAAAAATGGAAATTACAAAAAGGTGAACTCGATCAAATTGTAATGAAACATGAAATTAGTTACCTGTTACATGGGAAGATTAAAAAGAAAGCTGCTAGCTTAGTGGTTACAGGAGAAGACCAACACCACACTGCTATGGCCAAAACGGTTGGACTCCCTATGGCCATTGCTGCCAAATTATATTTACAAGGGAAACTAAAAGCAACTGGCGTGCAAATTCCAATTACTAGAGAATTTTATGAACCCATATTGAAAGAACTGAAAAAATTAGGGATAGAATTCCATCACTCATAAATAAAAATCTTGCGTAAGATTAGCATAAGCTACGCTGCGCTTTCTATCTTCATCGTAAACTACCATTTCTTGGATGGCATTCATTTCTTCTTGCTTCGAAAAAGCCAAAATGCATCTGCTTATAGCAGCAGAAGGTGTCATGCGCACATTCATTTGCCGCACTCGGAACAATGAACTGGCCTGTGCCATTTCGCTAAATTTTCCACTTACTTCTGAAGGTAAAACAACATAGAACTTTCCTTGCGGATTTAGTAGCCTGTTTACCGCTTGCAAAATTTCTTCATGGCTCAAGCTATGGGTATACCTTGCCGATCTTCTCTTGACTTCATTTATCTTATAAGAAGCATCGACAAAATAGTAAGGTGGGTTACTAATAATTAAATCGTAATGTGATGCTTGCAATGGAGCATCTTGAAGTGAGCTATGAAGCAAATAGAGCCGATTTTTCCATGCACTAGCATCAAAATTATATTGAGCCTCTAAGGCTGCTGCTGCATCAATTTCTACTGCATCAATTTGTGCATTTGAAAAGCGCTGGGCCAACATTAATGCCAGAATACCTGTTCCTGTGCCAATATCCAGTGCCTTAATAGGCATTTCACTGGGTGGTACTACAGCCCCTAACAAAACACTATCTGTGCCTACCTTCATGGCACTATCTTCGTGTTTTATAGAAAACTTTTTAAAATAAAAATGTGAATTAGCCAGATGAACTACCTAACTAAAGTTATACTTCCTTTTATTTCATAGGTTCTACCCTTAAGATCTTTAGCAATACCTACATAACTATAAATACCCATTTCGGCATCTTCGCCATTTACCTTGCCATCCCAGAAGGTACCACTAGGCACTCTTGTGCTAAAAATTTCAACGCCCCAACGGTTATATATCTTCATCTCTACCTTTTCAAACTTAGTGGCATTATATGTGGGTGCAAACCTATCATTTATGCCATCGCCATTCGGACTAAATGAGTTAGGCATTTGAATACTTTCTTTTTCGATGATATCCACCTGTACCGTTGCTGTATCAAAACAACCCAAGCTATCTTCTGCCAGCAATGTTACAAAATACCTACCCTCATTTAAATAAGTGTGTGTGGTATTCCTTGTGTTTGCACCAGCACCTGCATCGTCAAAATCCCAAGTAAAGAAGTAGGCATTGGTACTTAAGTTAGTAAAAGTAATTTCTAAAGGCGCAATACCCGATGGTGGTGTTGCTGTGAACCTTGCATCTACCACTGGATTTACCCTAACATCAACCGTATCGGTGGTTCTGCATTGGTTATTCCATGCGCTTAATACATATCTTGTAGCTGCTTTAACAGATACCTGTGGCTGCATGGCAAACTTATCGCTTAAGTAGGTGGCAGGTGCCCATTCTAATCTTGTTTGACCACTAACATTAGCAGAAAGGGTAAGAAACTCATCCATACAATGCAATAAATCTGGACCGGCATCTACAGTTGGGTAGCTATAAACCTTTACATCCACAGTATCATAACGCTGGCAAACTACTCCATCAAAACCTAACACCACATATTGCACACTTGAGCTTGGGTTTACTTTAGGATTTGCAATGGTTGGGTTATCAATATTTGTGGTTGGCGTCCATTGGTAGCTAACAGCTCCTGTTGCATTCAATTGTGCACTTTCGCCAATACAAATACTGGTATCTTTACTTGCTTTAAGCGTCATATCTCTCACCTGCACAAGAACAGTATCTGCACGGAAGCAATAGCCATTATTAGAAACTAAAAAGTAACGTGTAGTGGCTGTTGGCTTAACCCAGGGTTTTGCTATACTGGTATCACTAATATTAAAATTTGGAATCCAAATATAATTAGCTGTACTACTGCCATTCAATTGCACACTATCACCATTACAAATTGTAGCATCTGAGCCTGCACTAACACTTAAGTTCACTACATTAACAGTTACAGTATCTTGAGCAAAACAACCGCCATTATTTGCAGTTAAATAATAGGTGGTTGTAGTAGATGGTTTTGCGTAAGGTGTAAGCTGGCTTGTATCAATTCCAAAAGCTGGCGACCACGTTTTAATACCTGTTATGCTAACTCCAATAACTGCGCTATCTCCATTACATATTGTTTTATCTGGGCCAGCGTTGGCCTTGGCATCTCTTACATCTACAAACACACTATCATACCTAGCGCAATAACTATTAAACGATGCCACATAATAATACGTAGGCACTGTAGGTTTAACAATTGGTGTGGCAGATGATGAATCAGAAATATTATAACTAGGTAGCCAGATATAAGTTAATCCTCCAGTTGCTGTTAACATCACTGAATCTCCAAGACAAATTAGCTTATCTGTTCCAGCATCCACGTTTAGAACAGTTGTAATAACCGAAACTGTATCGTAGGCAAAACAACCTAAATAATTTGTATTTAGATAGTAAGTAATATTGGTATCTGGAACTGAATAAACATTGGTTCCAATACTATCACTTAAATAAGTCCAAGGCAACCAACGCACCGTACCATTGCTAGTTACAGAAAAAGTGGCTGTATCTTTAGGACAAACAGTAACATCTGAACCAGCATTAATTGTCGGAATTATTACAGATATTCTAACTGTATCTCTGCGCGTACAAACACTATTGGTAGTAGTATAAATATAATTCGTATCCACTTGTGGCCAAACGCTAACCGTATCATTATTGGTGGGTGCTATATTATAATTAGGTAACCAAGCAGAGGTAGTTCCAATATTTTCAGCAATTAAAGTAGCTGTATCTCCTATACAAATGCTTCTATCAAAACCAGCAAAAGGTTCTAAAACAGTAACATTCACCCGCACCGTATCATAATTCTTACAACCACTTAAGTTAACTTCTACCACATAGGTATTGGAGGTATCGGGGAAACTCCTTGGGCTTCTGGCAGTATCGCTTGTTAATTTATAATTAGGCAACCAGAGATAACTAGCTGTTGTACCCGTGGTGGTTAGTTGAACCGAATCTCCTTTGCAAATATTTTTATCTAAACCTGCAGAAATAGTGGGCTTACCTTGAATATTGCTTAGGTTATAAAGTGCTCTCACTTCTGCGGAAGAGATAGCTCTATTATAAATACGTAATTCATCTAAACGGCCATTAAAAAACACTTGGGTGTTTACATCATTTCTTCCAATTCTTAAGGGGGTTGTATTGTTTAAAGTGTAGGCAACAGGCCCACGCACAAAACCTAATAAAGCGCCATTCCTATAATAGAACATGGTATCATTTTTGGCAACTATTGTAAAGAAATACCAAGTATTAATGTTTGTTGCAGAGCCAATAACCCCATTCCAACTGTTTCCATTTGCCATTGCATAAGCGCCATCTGCGCGC
>VEQB01000425.1 GCA_018883485.1 Bacteroidota bacterium | reverse complement strand
ATTCTACCGGGTTTAAAGCAAGGCCAGTAACCTTTAATTTGAGCGCAGGAGTTCGATTTCAAAATAGAAATGAGGCGGGTGAAATCTATTTTATACAACCCAATGTAATTTTATTTCCTATGTCGGTTAGTTCAAAAGAGCTTACCGCCATCCCTTGGAGCATCAATATGCAATTTGGTATGCTGTTTAATGGAAGTAAAAAATGAGTGCTATCAATCGATTTACCATTAGAGTGTATGGCCTTTTGTTAAATGAAAAGGAGGAAGTTCTTTTGGTTCACGAAAAAATGCCACACCTCCATTTTACAAAATTCCCAGGAGGCGGAATGGAATTTGAAGAGGGCACCATAGACTGCTTGGTGAGAGAATTTAAAGAGGAAACAGGCATAGATATATGCGTTGGAGAACATTTATATACCACAGATTTTTATCAACCTAGTGCATTTAAAAAAGGAGATCAGTTGGTAGCAATTTATTATCGCGTTTTTCAGCTTGATCCTACCCAACAGATAAGTTTAGAAGAGCAAGAAATTACGGCTGGTGGCAAAATTGAAACCTTGAGGTTTTTTTGGAAATCTTTACCTACTTTACAACCCGAAACCGATTTAACTTTCCCAATAGATAGGATTGTGGCACGAAAATTTCTTGCTAAAAAATAGATATTGAATAATTGTATGAAATACACCTTTAAATTTACACTATTGCTTCTAATATTAGGAGCATCGGCTTGTAACAGCTCTAAAAATGGATTAAAGGAAGTCAAAACTCCTTTCAAAGGCTCCTCTTACGAAAGCAACCGTCGCTTCTTTAGAGCAACTGCTAGTGGCGAAAGTATCAATTTAGAAACAGCCAGAAGCAAGGCCAATTTAACCGCTAATCAAAGACTAGCATCCTCGGTTCAAACCGAAATTAAAAATGTTACCGAAAACTACTTGAACGAAAGAAAAGATGGCGACCAATTGGGAGACTACGGCGAAAGATTTCAACAACTCACCAGAGAGGTGATGAGCACCAGCATCAATGGGATGAGAACATTTGATGAAAAGATTTACCAAAAAACAGATAAATCCTATTTGGTTTGGGTTGCTGTAGAGGCACGTAAAAAAGAGATTTATAAACGCATGAAACAAACAGCTAAAGAACGCAGCACCCTTAGCGAGAAAGAGAAAAATGACATTAGCAAGATGATTGATAAGGCAATTGAAGAAACGGGTGATAACGAATAATAAATTTCTAAAATGAATTTGTTGCAGGTTATACATTTAGTATATTTACCAAATTAATGCCGCAATGACAGAACTGATAAGTAAGGAAGATTTCTCTAAAGCACTTAAACTTGAAAAAGTTAAGTTAAAAGTGCTTGCGCCTGCATTGATGCGATTGCTTAAGTTAGATGATGTAAATGAATTTTACTCATCTGCAAAAGACCTCAAAGGTGCTGAATTTGCTGATGCCTTGCTTAAGCGCCTTGGCATTGAGTATGATGTTAGCGAGGCAGATATTTCCAATATTCCGAGATCTAGCGTTTTCATACTTATTTCTAACCATCCTTATGGCGGTATTGATGGACTTATTTTAATGTCGTTGCTAGGTAAAATTAGACCAGATATAAAGTTTATTGCCAATTTCTTATTAAAGCAAATTGATTCAGTTGGGGATATGATTATTCCTGTTAATCCATTTGATAACATTGGAGATAAGGGTATAAATATTTCTGGTGTAAAGTATATTTTAGAGCATTTAAAAGATAAGCCTTTAGGTATTTTCCCAGCTGGAGAAGTGAGTGCCATTAGTCTTAACAATTTTCAAATTAAAGATAAAGGCTGGAACCCGGCCGTTGGTAAGATTATTGCAAAAGCAGGTGTTAAGGTTGTACCCGTTTATTTCTCAGGTCACAACAGTTTAGCCTTTAATCTTCTTGGATTGGTACACCCCACTTTAAGAACCATGAAGCTGCCTTCAGAGATTTTTAACAAAACAAACCATAAAATAAAATTACGCATAGGCAAAGCAATACAGTATAAAGATTTACAAGATTTGGATCAAGACAAATTACTTCCCTTTTTGCGCGCTAAAACTTATGCCTTAGGTGCAACCGAAGAAAAGCCAATTCGTAAGTTCAAATTAGATTTTAGAAAATTAGCCAAATCTGAAACTATTGTAGCAAGAGTGCCTGTAGAAAAACTCACTAAAGAATTAGCAAGCATTAGTCATTTAACTAAATTATTTGATTACGAAAATATGGAAGTGCATATTGCCAATGCCAAGCAAATTCCTGTAATTCTTAGAGAAATAGGCAGACTAAGAGAGATAACCTTTAGAGAAGTAGGAGAGGGCACCAATAAAAGTATAGACC
>VEQB01000424.1 GCA_018883485.1 Bacteroidota bacterium | reverse complement strand
GCAATACGTTGTTTACAAATTTTAGCATCACATTTCAAATAAATATGAATTGGTATCATCTTACTATTATCTCTCACATACTTCCAATAAAAATCACACCATAAATTATATGCTTGGTGTTCTAATTCATTTATCATTCCTGAATCATATAACATTTTTTCAAAAACATGTTTATCAGTTGCTAAAGACCTATCGAGAAAAATATATTTAGATTCACTTGTTTTAAATGTAGATTCCTTACCATCTGGACAAGAAAGAGAATATATTGTAGCTGCAAATATTAATAGAAGTTTAGCCGGTGCGTATCAAGCAACGGTGTTCATTCCTATTGGCCTTGGAAATGATAATGCAAAAAATGATACCATAAGATTAACTAGCCGCCCACCATTAAATGGGAATTACAATATAAATATTGGCTCAACAAATTTCCCAACCTTGCAATCTGTATTTGATACCTTAAGTTTTAGAGGTGTATGCGGAGCCGTTACAATTAACCTTAACAATAACAATACAACATTTAATGAATCCCTTTTAATTAGAGCTATTCCTGGTTCAAGTGAAATAAGAACCATTACCATTAAGGGTAGAAACAATATAGTACAAAATGCCACCTCACCAATTATCAGATTTAATGGTGCTGCTAACATGGTATTTGACAGTTTAAATGTTATTGCTCCCTCAGGTTTTGCTGGTTTTGGTATTCATTTTGGCAATGCCTCTAAACAAATAGTATATCAAAATAGTACTATAAATGTTGGCACAACATCTACCTCAACTACCAATGCAGCAATTGTAGCTTCTGGTGCTACCGCAACGGCTACCACTGCAGGTAATAATGCACAAAATATTAGCATTATAAACAATTTAGTTATTGGTGGTTATTACGGTATTATTTTTACTGGTGAAGCTTCTTATCTAAATAACAATGGGCATATTATTAGAAATAATATAGTTAGAGATTTTTACCTTTATGGTATTTATACTGCCAATGGAGATAATATATCCATTGATAGCAACGATATCCACCGTATGGGAAGAGCTACCATTTCTACCTTTTATGGATACTATGGTGCAACTACTAGAAATATAAGACTAACTAAAAATAGAATACATGATGCAGGAAATGGTACTTATTCGGCCTACCCAATATATTGGACCACCTCGGTAAATACGGCAGGGCAAGAATCTCAGGTTATTAACAATGCCATTTATAATATTAATACTACCGGACTTATCTACGGTATGTATTTCTTAACGTCTACAGAAGGTATAAGAATTTACCACAATACCATAGATGTAAATGGAGGAGGAACCGGTGCCAAGCGTGGTGCTTTTTTTGGTGCAGCAGCTCTCTTAAATACAGAGTTCAGAAATAATATTATTAGAATAAGCGGAACTACAAGTGGAACAGGGGCAAAGCATTGTGTTTATGTTACCACACCGAGCACAAGTTTCGGCTCAAACAACAATGTATTGTATATGGGAGGAATAGGTGGTACCATTAATAATGTTGGATATTGGGGTGCAGAAACTCCATCCTTAGCCAATTGGCAAAGCACCTCATTAAAAGATTCTGTCTCCTCTTCAAGCAACCCGGTATTTTACGATTTAAGTGCAGGTGATTTTAGACCAACTTCTGGTAATATAGATAATATGGCCGCATACGTGGGCGTTGATTTTGATATTAATGGAAATGCAAAAGCAGTTGGCACACCAGATGTAGGTGCTATCGAATTTACAGGTGTAAGTGCAGATTTAGGGATAACCGAAGCCCAATTGTTGAGGTCTAGTCAATGCTATAGCATGTTTGATACTATTTCGATTACTTTTAGAAACCTAATTGGAGCAGCTATTGATTTCAGCACAGACCCTACCACAATTGTTTACCATATTAATGGACCGATTAACACAGTAGATAGTATAATTGTTAACTCAGGAACGCTTTCACCTAATACCTTCTATACGGCAAAGCATAGCAATGCAAATTTATCGACACCTGGAATTTATAGTTTAAGTGCATATTTAAGACCAAATGCTGTTAATGCAATAAATAGTAATGATACCTTAAATTCTCCTTTTACGCTAGAAATAAAACCTATTTTAAGTGTGAGTCCGAAAACAGCAACAGCCAATAGCAATCAAGATACTTTTATCTTAAGAGCTCAATCGCCTTTATTCCCTGTTGGAGGAACTTTCTTTAGCGAGATTTGCCATTGGAGATTAGCCACAGGTGCAGCTCCATTGGGCGGCTGGCCTGCCTATCTTATTGCAGATGATTATGTAGAAATAACAGGTTTACCAAACTCAAGTTTAGCAGGTTTTGTTTTAGAAGAATGGACAGGCACCACCTTACAGC
>VEQB01000423.1 GCA_018883485.1 Bacteroidota bacterium | reverse complement strand
GTGCAATTGGAAGAATTTTCTGTAGAAGCATTAACTGCTCATTTAGCCGGTAAAAGCATTGTAGATTTAAACATTAGAAAAATAACAGGTGCAAATGTAATTGGGCTTAAAAATGCAGATGGCTCATACATTGTAAATCCTAATATTAATTTGCCTCTTGAGTCGGGAATGAAACTTATAATTTTAGGTAATTCCGATCAAATTAATCAACTCAAAAAGCTATTGATTGATTAGTTTCTAAATAACAAGCTGGCATCTCCAAAACTTAAAAATCTATAATCATTTGTTACCGCATGATTATAAACAGCAATCCAATCTTTGCCAATAAAGGCTGCAACTAGCAAAAGTAAAGTACTTCCAGGTTGGTGGAAATTTGTTACCAACGCATTTGTGATTTTAAAATTATAGCCTGGGGCAATCAGCAGTTGAGTAGTGCCATCTAACTCTTGCTTGTTATTATCTAAAATATGCTTAATAACTGCTTCAATGGCCTCAATTGGGTTAAAATGTTGAGGTAATTCATAGGGGTCCCATTGCAATACATCAATTTCTTCGCCTATAATTTTGCCTACTATTATTTTAACGCCTATCCAATATAAACTTTCTAAACTTCTGAGTGAGGTGGTGCCAACAGCAATAACTGGGCGACCTTCTTCTAAAGCTTGTTGTATAGCTTTTAAACTTTCTAATGATACATAAATTCGTTCTCTATGCATCTCATGGTCTTCCATTTTAATAGCCTTTACCGGCCTAAAGGTACCAGCACCTACATGCAAGGTGAGCTCTGTAGTTTCAATTCCCATCAACCTCATTTTCTCAAAAGTTTGAGGCGTAAAATGCAATCCCGCTGTTGGTGCTGCTACTGAACCTTCTTTTTTTGCATAAGTAGTCTGGTACTGGTCTTTGTCTGTCTCTTCAGTATCTCTATTTAGATACGGGGGTATTGGCAAAATGCCTCCATTTGTTAGCAATTCCCCAAAGCTTATCTCATTGCCACTCCAATTAAATTTTATGGTAAACTTATCTTCTTCTTTATGAAGTATTTTGGCTTCTAATTGAATGTTTTTGCCCGCAATTAAAATACTTTTTAAAAGAGCTTCCCCCTTCCAACGTTTGGCATTGCCCACCATACAGACCCACTCGCAAGTTTCGCGCGCATTAAAAATTTTTTCGTAACTATTTTTATAAGGCTCCAAACAAAATATTTCAATCTTAGCTCCGCTGTCTTTTCTAAAAACAATTCTTGCTTGTATTACTTTGGTATTATTTGTAACCAATAAACTCCCTTTGGGTAATAAATTAGGGATTTCGTAAAATAAATAATCTCTAATACCTTCGTCTTGATATACCAATAATTTACTCTCATCCCTTTTATCGAGCGGATATTGTGCAATTTTCTTTGGGTCTAAATCATAAGTAAAAGAATCAATAGAAATTTCTTTTGGGTTCATTTCTTAGTATATTGATTAAGGTTTAATTTCCTTTGAAGTCTGGTATGCGTTTTTCAACAAAGGCTTTCATTCCTTCCTTTTGGTCGTTGCTAGAAAAGCACATATAAAAATTCTTGCGTTCAAAAAATAAACCTTCCTGCAAGCCAGATTCAAAGGCCTTATTAACACTTTCTTTTGCTAAACGAGTAGCTACTGGGCTCATCTGGCAAACCTCCTTAGCTAATTTCACTGCTTCGTCCAAATATACTTCTTCGGGTACCACTTTATTAATTAATCCTGAACGCAAGGCCTCTTCTGCAGAAATAAACTTTCCCGTTAAAACCATTTCCATAGCTAAGGCTTTTCCTACCGCTCGGGTTAAACGCTGGGTTCCTCCAGCGCCTGGCATAATGCCAATTTTTATTTCGGGCTGCCCAAATTTAGCAGTTTCAGAAGCCACTATCATATCGCAGGTCATAGCCAATTCGCAACCCCCTCCCAAAGCAAAGCCAGAAACGGCAGCAATTATTGGTTTTTTAGTTTTTCTTATTTGATCCCACGTCTCAAATTGGTCAATTTTCAGCAAATCAATTGGGGTTCTGCTCTCCATTTGTTTAATATCGGCTCCAGCCGCAAAAGCTTGTTCATTCCCGGTAATTATAATGCAACGCACATTTTCATCCTCGTCTAAGTCATGCAAAGCCTGCTTCATTTCCAGCATTAATTGTAAATTAAGAGCATTTAACTCTTTTGGTCTATTAAGCCTCACTAGCGCAATGTGCGTTTTAAATTGTGGGTCAACTAGGATATATTCGTAACTCATTTGGAATTTTATTGAGGAGCAAAAAAAATTAAAATTTCTCAATAACCTACCATTGAGCGATTTCGCAGGCACTTTTAAATAAAATGCGACAGATTTACATATTTATGT
>VEQB01000422.1 GCA_018883485.1 Bacteroidota bacterium | reverse complement strand
CATTAAAGCGATGTGCATAGAATTTTGCGAGCTATTGAAATTACCAGAGAAATAAAAATCTGTATTGGATTGTGAAATTTTTACCCCTTTACCAATACGTTCGCCCAAACCCATATGGTGCATGTACCATTTAGGAATACCTCCCCAGAAACTTGCCAAGCTTTTACTTGCAAGCGGGGCGCGTAAAAAATTATTGGTAATATCCCAATCTCCAAAAAAGCTACCAGCTAAGATGGTAAATACATTTTCGAAGCTATCGTTTACAAAGTTTGCTGTATTTCCAATGCCATTGCAACTTGTGTATGACCCAGCGCCGCATCCATAGCTCCAAAGATAAGAGCCTCGTTTTTGAGCGGTAAAATAATCTCGGTTATCAAAAATACTATCGGCTTTAACAAGGGCAGCAAAGTTGGCATAACCAGTACTTGCTAAATTCAAGCTGCCAAAATTATTATCTATAAGAGCCCTTTCGGTAACTTTCCATTGCGCTGTTCTCCATTGGTGATTTCGGTTCAAATAGTTTTTTAACAAAACGGTATCACTTTTACCAAAGCTATTCATGTTGTGTAGGTCTACCCTACCTACTTCTAGTTGCGGGGCAAAAGGCAATTTGGTTTGATCCCATTTTCCGTCGCCTGCAATGTTATGATGTCTGGCTTGTGCCCCTGTAGTGATAGTTACATATAAATCTGAAAACGCATCGGATTCATGAATGGCATAAAAAACATCTGCGGGCCAAGCACCTGTATGGTCTCCACTACCTTCTATATGTCCATCGGGAGGTGGGGCATCTCCGTTTCTGCTATAAAATCCGCTGTATGGTACGGGTACATGACCAATTATAAACAAGACTTCTGGTTTTATTAGGGTTGTATTTAGGACCGTTTTCACTAGCTCCTTTACTTCGGCAGAAGATTGCGTTCTCTCTGCAAAAACATTGGTAATTTCGTACCCCTCCCCTATTAAATCTTTGCGCAATTGCACTAATTCATTGCTTAACGGAACCTCCATATTTTTATCGATAAGCAAAATAATGCCTTTATTTTTAAGAGGTGCTTCATACTTGTTGCCAGCATACACGTAACCAATGGCATCGTTTGCGCTGCCCAAAGATTTCACCACCATATATTCATAAGCATCACCCAATTTAAAAGATGCATCGGTAAAGGTATTTTCATTTCCAGGCACAGTTGCAATGGCAATCCCCCAATCTTGCACATCAGCATTGATTCGCTTATACACTTTAAACACGCCACTATAGTTTTCTTTGGGCCAAGTTAAGGTTATTGTGCCATTGGTATTGGCATTGCAACCGATTCGCACCACTTGTGTTTTGGCTATTTGAGCCGACAAGTTATAAGTACAAAAAAACAATAAAATAAGAGAATATATGTTGCGCATGTTAAATCGAAAGTACATTAAAACAAGAAATAAAAAAAGGGGCCGAAGCCCCTTTAATTTTATTTTTTACAAAGTTTGAGAAGGTCATTGAAATCACCTTTGAATACGTTAAAGTCTACTTGCCCTCTTATTCCTTTAACTCTTCCGCTTTCATTGTGTTGCCAGAAATGCCATTCTTTGGTTAACCTATTTAAATCATCTGTTGCATAGTGTGCAATCCATAAAGGATATTCTTCAAACTCTTTGGTATTAAAATAATGCTTAAAGAACGAATAACTCGTGTAAAGAATAGGTTTAACACCATAATGTTTCTCGGAAAGTACTAACCAGCGTTTTACTTTTTTGCGCAATTGAGCTGGAGGTATAGAACCGCGAATTTCGACATCTAATACAGGTGGTAAATCCTCTTTTCCAATTTTTACAATGCTTTTAAACAAATTGAATTGCTCATCTGCTGTTAAATGCGGTCTAAAGAAGTGATAGGCGCCGCGTAACATATTATTATCTTTAGCTTCTCTCCAATTTTTTTGAAAGGCATTATCTCTCAGGGTTTTGCCCTCAGATGCTTTAATAAATGCGAAACTAATACCAATATCATGAGAAGTATGCTCCGAAACTAAAGACCAACTAATGTTTCCCTGATACCTCGAAACATCAATTCCATGAACTTCATAATCTGGTGGTAACCAAATGCCAAATCCAGGTAGATTTGCTTTTTTTGTAGAAGAGGTAAAGAAACTTTTTGCCTTTTGAGGTGGGAAAATCACCAGGGCAATAATGGCAAAAGCCAGCAATGCTATGGATACCCCACTTATAAGCAATCTATTTCTTTTTACTTTTTTCATATTTACCGTAAACAAAATTAAACCTTCAAAACTTCTAACCCGCAATTTAAACTATTAGGTTTGTCGCTAAAGGTGTGCGAAGTTTAACAAAGCAGACGCCGTGAAGATATTTCTGCAAGGAAGACGA
>VEQB01000421.1 GCA_018883485.1 Bacteroidota bacterium | reverse complement strand
TTTTGAACCTTTCCCCTGATATAAATAAAATATCCTACCTCCATAAATTTTCTGTTATTGATGTAATCATCGTTAAAGAGGGTTAACTGGTAATTTCCAGAAAAATCCTCAATTGTGATGCTACCATAATGCTTACCGTTTTTAGACACGCGATGGTCTACCAAAGTAACTATACCCGCTATTTTTATTTCTTTTCCTTTCTGGGTGCTCAAATCACTTAGGTCACTTAATTTATGAGAGGTTAACTTATCCATTTCTAATTGGTATGGGTCGAGCGGGTGGCCTGACAAATACATACCAATCATTTCTTTTTCTGCTTTGAGTTGCACCATTAGGTTCCAAGGTTCGGCTGCAGGTATGGTTGGCTCTGTAACATTGGTATCGGAAACGGCACCAAACAAGTTTAATGCCCCACTGCTGGCGTTGGCCTGAACCGAATTGCCATATCTAATGGCTTTTTCAATAGTGTTAATATCATCGCTACCATTAGCAAACCACTGT
Organism: Bacteroidota bacterium; assembly: GCA_018883485.1. Taxonomy (GTDB): domain Bacteria; phylum Bacteroidota; class Bacteroidia; order UKL13-3; family UKL13-3; genus B1. The sequence goes on along the minus strand of VEQB01000421.1, from coordinate 1,885 downwards.
GCGCGAGAGATGCCTTTGAAACAATCTAAACCACCTGCATAAGCCAAAGATTCGATGGTTTTCTTGTTAACGGCTTTTAAATTTACACGTTTGGTTAAATCGAATAGGCTTTTGTATGGCCCCCCTTTTTCTCGCTCTTGGATAATTGCTTCCACGGCCGCTTCACCAACGCCTTTGATTGCGTTTAAACCGAAACGTATTTGACCTGCATTATTAACAGAGAAATTAGAAATGGATTCATTCACATCTGGCCCTAAAACTTCTAAACCCATTCTACGGCATTCTTCCATAAAGAAAGAAACCTTATCCATATTGCTTAAATTATTAGTAAGCACTGCAGCCATATATTCTGCAGGGTAATTTGCTTTTAAATAACCTGTATGAAAAGCTACATAAGCATAACAAGTGGAGTGAGATTTGTTAAAAGCATATTGCGCAAAAGCTTCCCAGTCTGTCCATATTTTTTCGAGTTTATCTTTAGGGTGCCCAATGGCAGTAGCGCCTTCCATAAACTTACCTTTCATTTTATCTAGGGTATAGCGGTCTTTCTTTCCCATTGCCTTGCGCAGCACATCTGCATCGCCCTTGGTAAAATTGGCTAGCTTTTGAGAAAGTAACATCACCTGCTCTTGGTAAACAGTAATACCATAAGTAGGTTCAAGGTATTCCTTCATTTCTTCCAAATCGTAGGCAATGGTTTCTCTACCATGTTTACGTGCAATAAAACTTGGAATATATTTAATTGGCCCGGGTCTGTATAGGGCATTCATTGCAATTAAATCGTCGAATTTATCTGGCTTTAAATCTTTGAGATGTTTTTGCATGCCAGCACTTTCAAATTGGAAAGTACCATTGGTTTCTCCTTTTTGGTATAGTTCAAAAGTCTTTAAATCATCGAGTGGTATGTCTTCTAAAATGATATCAATATTGTGATTTTGCTTGATAAGAATCATGGCATCTCTCAAAATGGTTAGGTTTCGTAGTCCCAAGAAGTCCATTTTTATTACACCAGCATCTTCAATTACTTTACCCTGAAACTGCGTTACCAATAAATCCGAATCTTTGGCTACCGCTACAGGAATTAAATCGGTAAGGTCTTTAGGCGCGATGATTATACCAGCTGCATGTACTCCTGTTCCTCTCACAGAACCTTCTAAGATTTCGGCCTCTTTAAGCACCCGGCCTTGCAAGGTATCGCTGGCATAAAACTCCCTTATCTTCTTAACATTTTCAATATCCTCACTTTGTAGTTCTTCCTTTTCTTTTAAGCTTTTGTCACCTTCCAGTGGTGCATGCAATAGCCTCCCTAGCTCAATACCCGGTTTATCTGGAACCAGCTTTGCTAGTAAATTGGCATCCGCTAAAGGCAAATCCAACACACGAGATACATCCTTGATACTCATTTTGGCGGCCATGGTGCCATAAGTAACTATTTGGGCAACTTGATTTCTACCATATTTCTTAACCACATAATCAATCACTTTCTGCCTTCCTTCATCATCAAAATCAGTATCAATATCGGGCATCGACTTACGATCTGGATTAAGAAAACGTTCGAAAAGTAAATCATATTTAATGGGGTCTATATTGGTAATTCCGATACAATAAGCAACCGCTGAACCAGCAGCAGAACCACGGCCTGGACCAATAAATACGCCCATTTCGCGACCAGCCTTAATGAAATCTGCTACTATTAAAAAGTAACCAGCAAATCCCATAGTTCTGATGGTGTGTAATTCAAAGTTTAGTCTTTCTTCTACTTCTGGTGTGATGTCTTTGTAGCGTTCTTTGGCTCCAGTATAGGTTAAATGATGTAGGTAATCGTCTTGCGTTGCAAAACCAACTGGCATTTCATAATTGGGTAATAAAATATCTCGTTTAAGAT
>VEQB01000420.1 GCA_018883485.1 Bacteroidota bacterium | reverse complement strand
GGTATAAATTCCCCAGCGCAAAGGCGAATTCACAAAAAACTGAATGATACGAGATGGATTGCCCGCAATAATATCAGATATTACACCTTCTGTTAGCGCAATGGCAATATCCAGTTCGTTTTCTCTTAAAGCATTGCACATGGCCCCAGTCCCGCCTGGTACATCCCGCCAATGAATTTCAATACCTTCGTTAGAAAACAAATCATTTTCATTGGCCAAATGCCACGCAAGGTTAAAATGTTCTGGCACACCGCCCACACGCACCTTTTTTTTCATACTTTGTTGTTCTAGTAACATCAGATAACTTTTTTAGCCTCCGTTGGATCAAATGAGTTGCTAGGCTCTTCAATATAAATAATTTTATTTTCTGCAGTTCTTCTCAACTTCTTTTTCTTCTCTTGATTTAATGCTTGATCAACAGCAACATTTAAATCAAAACACATAAGAAGTATAAATGTGTTAATGTAAATTAACATCATAATTACAATTAAAACCCCGATAGAACCATAAACCTTATTGTAAGAATTAAAATTGTTTACATATTGTGAAAATCCATAGGTAGTTAATAATATAATAATAGTAGCCGAAACAGATCCAGTTGAAAAAAATCCCCAATTAGGCCTTTTGGCTGGGGCTATGTAGTAAATAGCACTAACTATCCCAATTACAATTAATCCACTTAAAATTATGTTTAATCCAGAAATCATTAAGGGAATAACTTGACTTGGGAAATAAGAAACTTTCTCTAGATAAGCTAATAAAATAGTTACCGTGGTAACCATCAAAACAGAAAATAAAATTAAAATGGTGATAAAAAAAGCTAAGCCAATAGCTATTAGGCGTTGTTTTATGAAGGATCTACTTTCCTTTATATGACTTGAGCGGTTAAGTAAATCCATTAAAGAATGGAAACCGTTGGTAGAAAAATACATTGCAGAAAGAAAACCAACAGAAAGTAAATTGCCTCTTTGGTTCTTTAATATGTCAATCAGAGTTTCATTAATAGTTTGAAATACATTCTTAGGAATAGATTGCTCTATAAAAAAGAGAATCTCGTCTGTAGAATAACTTAACGGCAAATAAGCAATGAGGGTAAAAAAGAAAATTACTGTTGGGAAAAGCGCTAAAAAAAAGGTGAAGGATAAAGCAGATGCTCTTAAATTGAGTTCGCTTTTTCCCAAATTTCTAACAAAATACTCTAAAACAGCATACACCGAAATATCCTTGTTTCCTGGCATACTAAGGGCTGCAGTCTTTTTGTAAAGCCAACGGGTGGGTCTTGCCAATTTTGAATTTAAAAACCTCATTATTGTTCAAAAAAAGGTTTTAATTTTTCTAATAAATTTGGCGGGCAAGCAGTTGGTCTATTGTTTTTCATATTTATAAAAACCAATACTGTTTCACCTTCATTTAACAACTCTCCAGCGGCATTATGCACTTCGTATTCAAAAGCCATTTTAACAGAAGGTAAAACCCTAATAATGGTTTTAATGGTGAGCAAGTCATCATATTTAGCAGGTTTTTTAAATTTACACAACAAACTTAACACGGGCATCATGGTGCCTGCCTCTTCAAACATTTTATACGTTAGATCTACTTGTCGTAAAGCCTCGGTTCTTGCTACTTCAAAGTATTGGGCGTAATTACCATAATAAACATAACCCATTTGGTCTGTTTCCGAATACCGCACTCTAATATTACACTCAGATACAAACATGCTACACTTTTAAGGCCATATTGGCAATGGTTGAACCTATACTTAAACTTGAGGTAGCGGCCGGAGAAGGTGCGTTTAAAATATGAATAGCGTGTTGCTCATGTATAATTTTAAAATCATCCAAAAGGCCACCAAACTTGTCGCAGGCTTGTGCTCTAACCCCTGCCTCAGCCGGTATTAAATCATCCTCTTGTAATTCTGGAATTAATTTCTGCAACGCTTTTGTAAAGGCTGATTTAGAAAAAGAGCGATAAAATTCACCCACTCCAGTTTTAAAATATTTGCCCATCACTTTTTGAAAGCCTGGCCAGGCAAGTGATTCGAACATTTCCTGAAAATCGACATCCCACATATGATAGCCTTCACGCTTAAATGCAAAAACAGCATTTGGGCCAGCTTCAATTTCCCCGCCAATCATGCGGGTAAAATGAACACCTAAAAATGGGAAATTAGGATCAGGCACAGGGTAAATTAAATGCTTAACCAAATACCTTTTCTCTGGCTTTAACATAAAATATTCTCCTCTAAAGGGAATAATACGCGTATCCATATTTTTCTGGGTTAAACCAGCCACTTTATCGCAATATAACCCAGCACAATTAATATATTTGGTGCATTCAAAAGTTTTCTGTGCTGTTACTATAGTAGCGTAATTTAAATTCAACACAATATCCTCTA
>VEQB01000056.1 GCA_018883485.1 Bacteroidota bacterium | reverse complement strand
AAATCGAGAGGGATATCTACACAAGCTATTGCCGATGTAAATTTAATTATAGAAAGAGCACACGGAAATGATAATTACAATTTGCCTGATGGAACTAATGTGAATGATGTGTTGGCTATGATTAGAAAACAAAGAAGGTTAGAGTTTCCATTGGAAGGCGAAAGAACCCAAGATCTTAAACGAATTGGCGCGTTGGAAGACCCAACTGGTTCTGGTTTTGTAACTATAAGAAATTCTAAATGGAATTGCCCTGGCTTAGCTTTACAATTTCCAGTTAATGAAAACACCAGTATTTTTGAATTTAATACAGAAGGAGGATGTGAATAATGAATAAGCAGATAAGAAAATTAATAGTGATGGCATGGATTGGTTCAAGCCTTATTGCTTGTAAAAAAGAATTAAAAGACATTGGAACACCAGGCTCAAAGGTGGAGGGAATACAAGCAGCGTGGGTGCTTAAAAAATGCGTGCATGTAGATGAGCAATCTTTAACCAAGGAAGCTGCAGATATTACGCGCTATTTTTCCAATGGACCTAAATTACCTAACATTACTTTTAATGACACACTTTACACAGTAGATACAGTTGGTTTAGGTATTAATTTCTTTAACAGTACTTCGGGTTCATGGAGATTTGATAACGATAATTTTCCTAGTAAAATTTTCTTTACCCCTATTGATGCTGCTCCTTTTGAATTTAAATTAAATGGTCCAATTAGACCTCAGGACAATTTGAAGTTTACTAAGCAGGTGAGCAATAGTTGTAAAGGTGCAGAAACGCTGATAATGAGTTATAATTTAGAGTTTTTAAGAAAGTAATCACATGAAGAGAATAATTTATACAATTATATTTGCTTGTTTAAGCTGTTTTGTTTTTGGTCAGGCTTCATGGATAGAACCAGAAACCCCAGATGTTACAAAAACCATAAGGCTATACATTGATTTAGATAAAACCACCAATACCTCATTGGCTGGTAATACTGGTCCTTTTTATATTTGGACTTGGTTGCCTTTTGAGTTTCCAGCAGGGCACCCCAAAGCCAATGGTTCAGGCGATAAGGCTTGGAAAAATTCGAATGATTTACTTATCATGACAAAAGATGATGCCAAAGGTGCGCGTGTTTATTATTACGAAATGATACCGACAGAATTTTATGAAGTACCAGCTACAGATGTATATAGTAAAGGTATTTCATTTTTGGTGAAACCTAAAGATGGTGGGGGATATGGCGATCCGGATTTAAAGACGGAAGATCAGGTCTTAAAAGTTTCGCCACCTAAATTGACGCGTGGTTTTATATATCAGTTTCCAGCTACCATCTTATCAAATGAGGTAACCACAATTTTTTACAATAACCCAATAGATACTATTCCTGGAATGATAAACCTGCAAGAGGGAGATGCCTATTTATGGATTAAATGTACAGGAACCGACACCTTAACGGGGCAAATTGTTACCTATCAACCAAGTTCATTTTTTGCTGCAGGTTCAAACCCTGCTTTGGAAATGAATAAAGATGAAACTGGAAAGTTTTATCTAAGTATGATTCCATATTCTTTCTTTGGTTTTAGTCCAACTTTTAAGCCTAAAGATATAGAATGTACAGTTCGTAAAAAGAATTATAGCACAACAAACGATAGAACTGCAGACCAACCCAAATTTAAATTTGGTTGCGATTAGACACAGATGGATTTTAAAAAGGATTTTTTTTTCTATTTAACCGGAGCCGCTTTATTAGCGGCTTTGGTGCTTTCATTGGCCTTTACACAAGTAGAAATATCACTTTCTGTTAATCAATTTCATAGGCCTGCTTTAGATGTATTGTGCTTTCTTGGAACACATCTGGGTGATGGTATTTTTTCTGTTGTGGTAGCACTGATTTTTCTTTTTGTGAATAGAAAAGCAGGTGTTTTAATTAGTATTTCTTACTTATCTAGCGCATTGGTTGCGCAAGTTTTAAAGCGATTGATTTTTGCGGATATACATAGGCCTTTATGGCATTTAGAAAAGTTAACCAATATAATTTATTATGTTCCAGGTGGGGCCGAAAAGGTTTTTCATAATTCTTTCCCTTCGGGGCATACTACTTCCGCCTTTGCCTTATTTAGTATGCTTGCTATCCTTTCAAATCAACCTGCTTTGAAAGTTTTATGTTTTTTTCTTGCTGCCTTTGTTGCGTTTACAAGAATTTACCTGTTGCAACATTTTTTAATAGATACCATGGCTGGAGCGCTTTTAGGAACAATAGTTTCGTATTTGGTTTACGCACAATTATTTGAAAAAGGTAAGCTCAATAAGATAATTTTGTATCCCAATAAAGTATGATAACTCAAAAATTTCCAATGCCCGATAGGATATTAGTGGTGCTCTGGGGAGCGCTATTATTTTTACCTTTTTTGGGAGCTGTGCATTTGTTCGACTGGGATGAGATAAATTTTGCAGAGTCTGCACGAGAAATGCTAGTAACGGGTAACTTCCAGCAAGTTCAAATCAACTATAAACCTTTTATGGAGAAGCCTCCTTTGTTCTTTTGGCTTCAAGCATTAAGTATGCAGCTATTTGGAGTAAACGAATTTGCTGCAAGATTGCCCAATGCGCTCATTGGCATCATTACCTTATTGGTTATTTTTAATGTTGCTTCAAAGGCTGTAAATAGAGATGTGGCATGGCTTTGGGTTTTATTTACCACAGGCTCTTTTACCCCACATTTGTATTTTAAATCAGGTATCATAGATCCGCTTTATAATCTTTTTATTTTTCTTTCACTTATTCAACTGTATTATTATGTGATGAGTAAAAAAGCACGGCATGCTGCTTTATTAGGGGTTTTTCTTGGACTAGCCATTATCACCAAAGGTCCGGTTGCAGTCATAGTTATTAGTTTATGTTTTCTCGTTTATTGGATTATGCAGCGCTTTGCCTTGTTTTTTAAAGTAGGTCATATTGCCTTGGCTGTATTATCTGCATTGGCAGTAAGCGCCATTTGGTTTGGCGTTGAAACGGTAAAGAATGGTCCTGTGTTTTTGTTAGAATTTATTAAGTATCAAGCCGATTTATTTCTTAATCCTGTGGCGGGGCATGGACAACCTTTTTGGTACCATCCAGTGGTTTTACTTATTGGCTGTTTTCCTGCATCTATTATTGCCTTGCCTTATTTGATAAAACAAAAGAAAACTTCTATGGAGGAAGATGCAACCTTGATACAATTTATGCAATTGTTGTTTTGGGTTGTATTAATTCTTTTTAGCATCGTAGAAACCAAGATAGTGCACTATAGTTCCTTGTGTTATTTGCATTTAACTTTTTTAGCGGCTTTTCAAATGCACCGCTGGGCGCAAGGCAGGGCAAAGCACCATGGTTGGCAAACAGTTTTAGTTATTGGTGTCGGGAGCCTCATTGCTATTTTATTTACATTATTACCTTTAGTAGATTTTTGGAAAGCTTCTATTATCCCATACATCAAAGACCCATTTGCCGTTGCTTCGCTTTCTATTTCTGGTGGCTGGCAGGGTTGGGAATGGTTAGCAGGCTTATTGTTTTTAATTTTATTGTTGTTTACCTCCTTTCAAATTAGAAGGCAACATTTGGCCAAACCCATTTTTCATTTGCTGGTTTTCATTTCGTTCTTTATTCCTTTTTTGTTAAAAAGCGTTGTGCCGCAAATTGAGCGCTATAGCCAAGGGCCAGCCATAGATTGGTATATAGCCTTAAGCAAAAAAGATGTGTATGTAGAAACTGCTGGATTTAAAAGCTATGCCCAATATTTTTACGCTAAAGTTAAACCTTGTCCACAGGCTGGTGAATCTTTAACCAATTACATTCAAAATGGAGTCATAGATAAGGATGCTTATTTAGTAACCAAGCTAAATAACTTTCAAGACCATATAACACCAGCCTTTAAAGAAGTGGAAAGAAAAGGTGGTTTTATTTTATTTAAGCGCGAAAAGGTTCAGCCCTAAAAAGTATAGTTAAAACCAAGTGTTGGCATAATAGGCAACTGGTTAATTCTGCTATAGGTTAGCCTATCAAAGTAGAAAATATTCTCTCTATTATACATATTGGTAGCTGCCAAAATTACTGTAATCGATTGTCTTTCATTTTTTAAGTTAAACTTCTTAGATATACTAGCATCTAAGCGGTGAAAGTAAGGTAATCTTCCTGTATTAATATCTGTATAATAAACACCCATTTGTCCGTTTTGGTTAGGTACGTTTGAACCAACAGAGCCCAAGTTTAAGTTTTCATAGAAGCCTTGTGTTTGGGTAAAAGGAAAGCCAGAACCAAAATTCCAACGGGTATTTAAGTTCCAAGATTTTTGTTTACCCCACTGATAAGTGTATACAATATTAACATTGTGACGTCTATCAAAATGCGGGGCATAGTCTCGTCTGCCATCATTTCTAGTAACAAAGGTGAGAGAATATACCAGCCATAAATAATGGTTTTTATGTTCATATTTTAACCTAGCATCTCCTCCATAGGCCTTGCCTGTTTCTTTAATCACATCTGCTCTTAAATGGTAGGGCTGATTCTGGTTTTCTTGGTTATCATCATAAATTTTATCGCGGTTAATATTGGTAATTTGATCGAAGTCTTTTAAGAAACCTTCCACATTAATTTCAATATCGTTTCCTAAATCAAATTCAAAACCACCCACTAAATGTCTTGCAGTTTGGCGGCGGTAACCAGAGTTTACTTTATCTGGGCTAGATAAGAAACCATAGAAAAGATTTACAACATCTTGGTCGCTAACTGCGGCCATTAAGTTTTGAGAATACGTGCCAGCAGCAAATTTTGCTCTTATAGATGGCGTTACATTATACTTAGCGCCAAATCTAGGTTCAAAACTACCCTCACTTAAAGAAGAATAATAAACAACCCTTATACCGGGCTCTAATACTAAGCGTTTATGCACCCATTTGTATTTAACAAAACTGTGAATTTCTGTAGAATAATCATCTTGTTCTAGCAATCTTCCTACTCCGTTAGTATAGCTAAATTTGGTAGAAAAGCTAACCGCTTCAAAGCCATATTTTATATCGTTTTTGCCAATAAAATTGGTAAAGTTTATGGCTGTATTAAAACTATTAATGCTACTGTTTCTTGGCAAACCATCAGAGGTAGTTTGGCTCATATCGTAAGTAGAATAGCCTAAATTGGCATTGATAACCGTATTTGAACCATCGGGGATAACCATTAAATTACCGCCACCACCAAAGGAACTCCAATTGTAATTGTTGTTGCTAAAGTTGGCATTGTCTGTAAATCTAAATCCAAATAGGTTTAAGCGACTCCCATTAGGGGCAATACTGCTAAACTTTCCATATAAATCATTAAAGCCATACGGTAAGCCGTTCACTGGGTCGGCATAACTATAGATACTGTTTCCGGTGGTATTGATAAAGGAAGATTTATAGGATACCAAGTAAGAAGAGCTTCCGCCTCCATCTTCTTTTAAACTATTGATGGGGCCTTCTAGTAAAATTTTACCTGTCATGGGATTGGCCGAAATTTTACCCGAAAAATGTTTTCTATTTCCTTCTCTAGTACCCACATCAATAATACCGCTAATACGGCCTCCGTATTGCGCATTAAAGCCACCAGAGCTAACCTCGGCGGTTCTTATGATATCTGCATCGAACACAGAAAATAAGCCTATGCTATGAAATGGGTTATAAATTACCATTCCATCAATCATCACTTTATTCATCACTGGAGGGCCTCCTCTTACATAAAGTTGCCCGCCTTGGTCGCCACTAAAGTTAACCCCAGGTAATACTTGCAGGTATTGTACCAAATCTGGTTCACCACCAAAAGTGGGGAGTTGCCTTAATTCTTTTTGGGTAATGGTATTAGAGGAGATACTTACATTTTCTTTTGCCTTTTGTTTATCTGCTTTAATTTCAACTGTGTTTAACTCTGTTCTTTTTGATTTTAGGTATAAGTTTTGGGTAATAATTCTACCCTCTTGTACATTAATTTTTGCAAATGCAGTATCAAACCCGAGGCTCCAGCAAAGGAGGGTATAAGCACCCGGTTTGAGCCTAGAGATGGTATAAAAGCCATTTTCATCTGTGCTTTTTCCCATTTTTAATTCTCTCACCACCACATTGGTATAAATCATGGGTTCGCCAGATTCTTTATCGTAAACAAAGCCTCTTACTTCTCCGGTTTGAGCCAAAAGCCATTGAGAAAGAGTAAGTAAAGTAAGCGTAACTAGTATTTTTTTGAACATCTATTTAAAGGTAAAGGCTCCAAATGAGCGCCACGAATATAGAAGAAGTGCGCAAAATTTGAAGAAAAGTTGCAAGAAAGGGGGAGGGAAATGTGATTTTAAGGAAAAATGCATACTTTGCAGGTTAATTTTAGATTTATCTTTATGCCTCAAATGAAGCGGCTTTTAAGCTTAAACCTGGTAATCATTGGATTGTGTTTTATTATTTTTTTAGCTCCTCGACAAGGTTTGGCTCAAAACGCCTTTGAGGTAGAAACATTAAAAACCTTAAAATCTGAAGAGATTGCGGATGAAGACATAGCAAAATTTTACAAGCGCATTATACAAGAAGGTTTAAGTATAGAGCAATTTGGTGAGCGCGCTAGAAAGCAAGGAGCAAACCCACAAGAGGTTTCTAAAGTATTGGCTCGTCTTCAAAAATATGAGGAAACTTCAAGTGAAAATTTCGAATCTGATAGTGAGAAGGAAGTTGAGAAAAAGAGTAAAAAACAAACTAACTCTAATCTAATCCCAGAGGAAGAGCGCATTTTTGGAATGGAGTTATTTGAAAGTAGTAATTTTAGTTTTGAGCCCAATTTAAGAATACCTACACCAAGCAATTATTTAATTGGCGCGGGCGATGAATTGTTAATTGATGTATTTGGCTATTCAGAACAAACATTTAACCCAAAGGTGAATCCAGATGGGAAAATTAGAATACCTAATATTGGTCTTATTTCAGTTGCAGGATTAACCATTGAGCAAGCATCCTCAAAAATAAAAAGAAGCTTAAGTAATGTATATTCTGGCGTCTCTACTGGTCAAACCCAAGTTAGTGTTACACTAGGTAATATTAGAAGTATTAGGGTAATGGTTACAGGCGAGGTAAGCAAACCTGGAAGTTATACTATTCCTTCTTTGGCCTCTGTTTTTAATGTTTTATATGCAGCAGGTGGCCCTACTAAAAATGGTTCATTTAGAAATATTGTAGTGGTAAGAAATAATAAAATTATTTCTAAATTAGATGTTTATGAATTTCTTAAAACGGGTATCAGTAAAAACAATATTCACTTACAAGATAATGATGTTGTTAAGATATTTCCTTATCAAACGCGTGTTCAGTTAATTGGAGAAGTAAAAAGGCAAGGCTATTTTGAGGCCAAGGAAAAGGAGACTTTAAATGATCTTTTAGAAATAGCTGGAGGCTTTACCAGTAAGGCGTATCAGGCACGTATTAAGGTTACAAGAAATACCAGTAGTCAAAAGAGTGTGGCAGATGTGCCCAGTGAATTATTTAAGATGTTTACGTTAATGAATGGGGATGTTTTTAAGATAGATAGTTTATTAGATCGTTACGAAAATCGCGTAAAAATTGAAGGAGCTGTATTTAGGCCTGGCGACTTTCAGCTTGAACCTAATTTAACAGTTGGGAAGTTAATTCAAAAGGCAGATGGATTTAAGGAGGATGCCTTTGGAACGCGAGGTGTTATTTATAGATTGAAAGAGGATAATATGTTAGAAATGTTGTCTTTTAATCCTATTGAGGTTTTAACAGGGGCGAGTAAAGACATACAGTTAAAGCGAGAAGATAAAGTTTTAATTGCCTATAAGTCTGAAAGTAAAGAGGGCCGAAAAGTAGTTATCAATGGGGAAGTACTTTACCCGGGTGTATATGATTTTGCAGATAACATGACCATTGCAGATTTAATAGTTGCCGCTGGTGGATTTAAGGAATCTGCTAGTATAAAAAGGGTAGAAGTTTCTCGCAGAAAGCTTGATGTGGATAGGAAATCTGGGACTTCTGAGATTTCTATTATTAAACAATTTAACCTAGAGCGTGAATTGAAAAATAGTGGAGATGCGGAATTTAACCTCGCCTCATTTGATATGGTTAGTGTGTTTAGAAATGAAGGTTTAGTTACTCCAAAAACTGTTAAGATAGAAGGGGAAGTAATGTTTCCTGGAAGTTATGTATTAAGTAAGTCTAAAGAAACTATTACAGACCTAATTCTGCGTTCTGGAGGATTAACTGGGAATGGTTACCCCGAAGGAGCCATGCTTTTGCGCAAGAAGCAAATGAATGCAACAGATAATATTATTGCTTTAAATAAGAAAAGAGCTTTAAAACAACAAAGCAAAGATTCATTAACCTCCAAGAAATTAGAAGAAACAGAAAAGGAATCGCCTTATGATATTGTAGGTATTGATTTAGATAAGTTACTTAAAAAACCTGGATCTCCAGAAGATTTATTATTGCGCGATGGTGATATTTTAATTATACCTGATGCTAAGCAAACTGTGTTGGTTTCAGGTGAGGTTTTATATCCAGTGCGAATTAGGTTTCAAAAAAGAAATTCTTTAAAAGATTATGTTTCTGAGGCGGGTGGTTTTTCTGCCCGGGCCCTCAAAAGAAAAAGTTATGTGGTATATCCCAATGGAAGAGCCAAGGCTACTAGGGCATTCTTGGGACTTAAGTTTTACCCAAAAATAATAGCAGGTTCTGAAGTGGTAGTTCCTCAAAAAGCAGAGAAAAGGCAGGTAAGTGCTATAGAATATGCTACCATTATTACCAGTTTAACAAGTTTGTTATTACTTACCTATACGCTAATACAATAATGAGTCAGGCGCAAATAAATCAATCTCTATCATTAATTCAGTTATGGGCTTGGGTTAAGGTAATTTTTGTTTTCGGTTTGAACCGATGGAAGCAATTTTTATTAGCTGGTATTTTAGGAGGTTTATTAGGGATTGGAATTGCTTGGTTTATTAAACCAAAGTATAAAGCGAGTTTAAGTTTTCTACTAAATGAAAATGAAGGTGGAATGAATTTGAATCTCTCTTCTATTGCAGGTTTGGCTGGAGCTTATGGCATGGGTGGTGGAGGTGGCCAAGTAAATGAAGATAAGCTTTTGTTTATTGCAGGTTCAAGAAATATTATTGGACAAACGCTTTTGCGTAAGGCATTTGTTTATGGAAAAGAAGATTTATTGGTAAACCACTATATTGAGGAGTTTAATATGCGATCTGGATTTGGTTCAGACACCGCATTGAAAAATTTTGTGGGTTTTACACATTCGCAATTAAATGAATTAACTTATGCAGAGAATAAAGTGTTGGATAAAATTTATGTAAGCTTACAAAAGGGTGGTTTATATACTGTAGATGCAAAGAAGAAAGCAGGCATTGTGGCGCAAGGTGCAGGTATTATTACACTTAATTTTACAACAAAAAATGAAGAATTGTCAAAGCAGTTTATAGATCATTTATATTTGATTTTAAGCAATTATTATATTCAAAAATCAACATTAAAACAACTGCGGAGCTATGAGTTGATTAGCCACCGAGCAGATTCTATTAAATCGGTTTTATTTGAACGCGAAGGCGAAGGAGCAAGCTATGCGGATCAAAACAAGGGTTTAGTTAGAATGCAAGGCAGAATAGAATTAGAGCGGGCTAAAAGAGATGTAGAGATGCTGAGCTTAATGTATGCAGAGGTTTTGAAGAATCAAGAAGTGGCAAGATTTACGTTAGAGAACCAAACTCCTGTTTTTCAAGTAATAGATGCGCCAACCTTGCCCTTAGAAAAAATTAAACTATCTAAGTTAAAAACAGGTTTGGTACTAGCAATATTATTTGCATTTGGTCTATTCATCTATTTATTAATTAAGCATATAGATAGTTTAAAATTGAGCCTTTCACAGAAAATAGATCTTGTTTAGATTTTTGAAATTACCATTAATGCTAGAAAAAATCCTTAAATCAGAATTGTTTAAGGTTTCATTATTCACAGGTTTTGCAACCTTAGTGAAAATGGTAACGGCTTATTTTTTGGCAAAGGTAATTGCTGTTTATTTGGGGCCAAGCGGCCTAGGAGTTATAGGGCAGTTAAGCAGTTTTCTTGCAATTTTAGCAGTTATTTCAACTGGGGCAATCAATAATGGAATAGTTAAAAATTTAGCTTCAATAGGTAATTCAGACTTTTCTAATCAGCAAAAGGTAATTAAGGTTGCACTAGTTATCACCTTTTTGCTTACCTCTTTAACTTCATTGGCTTTAGTGCTTTTTGCCACCTTTTTTACTGAGTTGGTTTTTGGAATTAACTCAGATTTAAATTGGGTATTTTTAGTATTGGCTATTGTTTTAATTTTTCAGGCATTGTTCTCTTTATTTTCATCCATACTAAATGGTTTAAAAGCCTTTAAAATTTTTAATTTTTTATCAATTATATCTAGCATTACGAGCTTACTTTTTTGCCTAACACTCATTCATTTATACGGTAAAAATGGAGCTCTATTGGCCTTGGTTAGTTATCAAGCTATTG
>VEQB01000055.1 GCA_018883485.1 Bacteroidota bacterium | reverse complement strand
CTTCTTAAAAATGGTGATGCCAAAAAAATACTAGAGAACTTGTACGCTATTCGCGATCCTCTCTATCGTGAAATTGCTGACCATGTAATTGAAACTGGTAAACCGAGTGTTAATCAGCTGGTTAACACCTTAATCATGCAACTTGAACTCTCCGTATAAATACATTGGCAATATGATGAAAACACTTGAAGTTGATCTAGGTAATCGCAGTTATCCAATTTATATTGGTACAGACCTCATTGATCAGCCAAACTTATTTAGCGCCTGCGAAAAAGCAACCTCAATCTATATCGTCAGTAACACTGCAGTTGCCCCGCTCTATGCTGAGCGCCTGACAAAGACCCTAAATACTTTTGGAAAGCCTGTTAGAACGATCGTCTTGCCTGATGGCGAGTCATACAAAGACTGGAAAAACCTTCAGCTTATTTTTGATGATCTCTTGAAGTTTGGTGCTGATCGCCAAACCATGTTGGTTGCTTTGGGCGGCGGGGTCATTGGTGACATGACTGGATTTGCAGCGGCTAGCTTTATGCGTGGCATTCGCTTTATTCAAGTACCAACCACTTTGCTTGCTCAGGTGGATTCTTCAGTGGGCGGTAAGACCGGCATCAACCATCCTCTTGGTAAAAATATGATCGGGGCTTTTCATCAGCCGGCAGCAGTGATTGCAGATCTCAATACATTAAAGACACTACCTGCACGAGAGCTCTCTGCCGGACTTGCAGAAGTCGTTAAACATGGTGCTATTGCTGACGCTCAATTCTTGGATTGGATTGAAGCCAATGCAACGCCTTTACTCGCTTGCGACACAGAAGCAATGGGTCATGCAGTATTACGCTCATGCGAAATTAAATCTGCAGTAGTGTCTGCAGATGAAAGAGAAGGCGGTATTCGTGCAACCCTTAACTTTGGTCATACCTTTGGACACGCAATTGAAGCAGGTATGGGTTATGGCGAATGGCTTCATGGCGAAGCAGTTGGTTGTGGCATGGTCTTAGGCGCAGACTTATCTCGCCGCCTCAACTACATCAGCGAAGCCGATGTTCAACGTCTCACCAAAATCATCCAGTCAATGAACCTACCAATCACGCCGCCAAAGTTTGGTGCGGAACGATATATGGAGCTCATGCAGGTTGACAAGAAAACCGAAGGCGGTCAAATCCGTTATGTTGTTTTAGAAAAGATTGGTAAAGCCCAGATTAAAAGCGTAGCTGATGCCCAAGTGATTGAAACCTTGAGCGCCACAGGCGCCACTTAAATTAGGGCAATCTTTATTTCTGCGCCCGCTTGAGTAGTAGCAAACGCTGACAAATCACTTAAAAGCTCTTTGCCAGTTTTAGTGTCCAACCACAAAGGTTTAGCCATGGTGCCAGCCCAACGATAGTGATATCCACCGGATCTTGCAGCCACCCAAATTTCATGTAAGGGCGGCTGTGTATTCACTACGATGACGCTTTTATCTTTAAAGCGAATATTGATCACATTTCCACCCTGGCGCTCGACATCTAAGTCCAGATCCAACGCATCATCGGCAGCCTCAAATGCCACCTCTATAGAATGGAGCAAATTGCTGCCCAATTGATAAAACTGCTTGTCATCAATGGTTTCTACGCCTGAAGTATTTGGATTCATAGTGGAGTCCTGCATGCTATATTCAATCATTCGTTTTAGAGACAGCCATGATAGCGATTCTTAATAGAACCCTTTACCTTAGCCTTCTATTATCCCTTGTTGGATGTGGGGTAAGAGGTCCGCTATATATGCCAAATGTGCCACCTGTTCCGCCCGCCCCTACAGAGCCAGAACCCAAAGGCAAGCTCTACCCACCCCAAACACCTGCCAGCCCAAGCAATTCTTCAACGGCCAAGTAATGACAAGTAAAGCACTTCCAATCCCTCAGTTATCCGGTTTTACCGAACGTAATGGCAACTGGTATGCCGAAGAAATTCCGCTCGCAGATTTAGCAAAAGAGTTTGGGACTCCGCTCTATGTTTACAGTAAAAAAGCGTTAACCGAAGCCTATCAAGCTTACGACAAGGCATGCGTGGATGCCAATGGCAAACGTCGCGCGCGCGTGCACTATGCCATGAAAGCCAATAGCAATTTAGCAGTGCTTGATTGCTTTAAAAAATTAGGCTCTGGTAATTATTCCTTTATTTTAAGAGATTCTGCTGGTTGTGAAAAAACGCTTCAAACAAATCTAATTGCACGTCAGCCTATTTTAACAGCTATCACCACCACTCCAGAATCGTGTATAGGTGCAAAAAACGGCACTGCAACAGCGGTAGTAAGCGGCGGTACTGCACCTTACAATACCACTTGGCTAGTAATTCCTTTGGTATCCGGACTTAATGTAACCGGGCTACCAAACGGTTGGGTAAAATTAAGGGTAACAGATAACCTGCAATGTGTAAAGTTTGATTCTGCGATGGTAAATTCGCAATTGCCTTATGACGGAGAAGTGCTCTGTGGCGCTAGTTACCTTACTGCTAGCCAGCATACCCAAATAACTTGGAATAAAACACCTAACAAAAGAATTACAGGTTATAAGGTTTACTACCAACTAGGTACTTCTGGCACGCCAATTGAATTAAGTAGTTTGCTTTTTTCTGCACCATCCACAGTTGTTGATTCGGTTTCTCCAAATGGCCAATACATTCTATACTCCTTAAAAGCTATTGATAGTTGCGGAAACAGTTCTAATTCTAGTGCTCTTGTAGCTGCACCACTATTGGAAGCCAATAGAAATGGAAACAGTATTGTTCTTTCTTGGAACTACCAACACGCGCCACTTGGGTTATCTGGTTTGCAATTGTATAAAAGCAGTAATAATGGTCCATTTCTTCCATTGTACTTTGCTAGCACTAGCGATAATTCATATAGCGATACCAGCGGTGGAAGCACAAAAAGCACCTATTATTTAGAGGCTATTTACTCCCCAACTTGTGCCAATAATTTTAGAATCTTTAGCAATAGAGTTCAACTATTTCCAAATAGCTTGAGCCAAATTACAACCGTTAACCATGCTTTCCTATTATTTCCTAACCCAGCCCAAAATTGGGTGAAGGTGCAAAGCAAATCTGCGCAAACTTTTAAGGCTGTGCGCATCTATAACTTGCAAGGCCAATTGGTATTGGAGCAAATATTTGCTAAACCAGTTTTAGAAACAGAAATTAGCTTGCTTAATCTACCCAAAGGGGTTTACCAAACTATTATAGATGCCACCGAAACACAAAGAGAAACTTTACCCTTACGCATTGATTAAACAAAATATTAAACTTTTAAAGGCCATGTTTTTTTATGAAGAATATTCTTATTGCTTTACTTCTATTACTTTCCTTTAACACTATTAAAGCTACCCATTATGTTGGTGGTGAATTTAGTTATACAAGAATTGGAAACCGCCATTACAATGTTACACATAAAGTCTATAGAGATTGTAATGGTATTCAATTTTGCTTCTCTTGCCAATCTGGTTCCTCTCCAATACCGTGCAGTTTTCAAGTGCAAATCTTTGGCGCCCAAGCCCCAATTGGGGTAGCGCATAATTTGCCAGCGCAAACCTGCACAAATACAAGTTTTGGCACAGTTAACCTTACCGTGAATCCATCTGTGGGAGTATTCGACATTGTACAATTATGTAATACGGTCAAATCAATTTGCAGGAACTGTAATACCAGAACACCAGGAACATATTCTCCAGGTATTGAGGTTTATACATTTACAGGAACAATCGATTTATCGTCAACTGTACCTTCTTCCTGCTGCTGGATTTCCATTGGATCGGCTCAGTGTTGCAGGAACCCTGCAAATGGCACCCTTCAAAACCCTGGATCACTCAATTTTTTTACAGAGCTACAATTAAATATTTGTGCAAGCGAAAATAATAATGGCTTTCCGATGAATAGTGGACCTGTTTTTTTAAATACCCCACAACCAGTTGCTGTAAGCGGCACAGATTATATGTACAATATTGGTGCATTTGATGCAGATGGAGATTCGCTTAGCTATAGACTTGGTGCAACAAAAATTGCCAGAGGAACAAGTGCGCCCTATGCCATCCCTTTTTCAGACTCGGTGCCCTTTCCCTACCTTGGATATCCAGCCATATCCCCTCCCTTACAAGCACCTTCTGGTATACAATTAAACCCCCAAACTGGGCAAATTCAGTTTAGACCATCGGGAGTGTTTTTAACTAACTTAGTGATTGAAGTGCTAGAATGGAAAAGGATTAATAATGTGCCCACCCTCATGAGTATTAGTAGCAGGGACATACAATTTTATTCGATGAATCAAGCCACAAGTAATCTCCCTACCACAAAAGTATACGACAAAGGAAAACTTACCGAAAACAATACTTATAATGTATACCACACTACACAAAAGTGTTTCAATATTATTGCCGATAGTAGTGGAACAATTTTAAACGATACTACAGATATTGAGTTAATCTCTTCTAGTCCTAACTCCTTAACCATTACCAGAAATTACAATGTAAATACCAGACACATTAATGGCCCTAAGCTAGATTCTTTAAGAGTTTGCATTCTTAATTTAAGCAGTAACATAAATGCAGTAATACCCCATTTTTTAATTATAAAATCTAAAAACAGACTATGCCCAATTCCAACCCAAACCTATAGAACCCTTAGCCTAAAATTGTACGATTTACCTAAAGGATTTATAGCAAAACAACCTGTTTTACCTGGAACCTTATCCTCTGCTTCATTTAGAAAAACTAATATTTCACCTACTAATCCAGATAGCACCATTTGGTATTTAGAAACAAGTCCGGGTTCTAATAATTATACCATCATCAGTATGGGTTCAGACACAACCAATACTATTTTAATTAACCAACCGGGCTTTCATAAAATTAGGGCAAGCATTTACTGCGACGATGGCATAAGGGTAAATATTGTAGATTCTATTAAAACAAATGATATTGGAATTGCAGCAAAAAGTATTACACCTGCAACTTGTTTTGGCGATTCTACTGGAAGAGTTGTGATGCAAAAGTATGGTGGTGCTGGCAACTTACAAGTTAGCTTGCAAAGATTTGGTACTAGTTACCTTCCTTATGTTAAAAACTGGTCGGTAGCCGATACCTTTTTCAATGTGCCTGCTGGAACTTATTTTTTGAAAATTAGAGATTCACAAAACAAACGCGACAGTGTTGTAATAACCGTAAACAACGCATCTGCTCAATTTACAGATGGCATTCCCATACTCAATCATATTAACTGTAATGGCGATTCTACTGGTTCTATTACAGCCGTTTTTAATGGGGGTGCGCCTTTCGGACTTAAATACTTTAGTAAGGATAGCTTAACTTGGCAAAACTCAAATACATTTTCAAATCTTAAAGCTAGCCATTACAAGATTTTTGTGAGAGATACTTTTGGTTGCAGAGCAAGTCAAGCTTTTGTCCTTACCCAACCAACCATACTATCTGTAACCGCTGGAGTTTCCCAACCAATAGTTTGTAAGGGAGATTCAAGTGCACGTATAACTCTCCAAGCTTTTGGAGGCACAACACCCTACCAAGCCAAATTTGGTTCAGGAAATTTTGGCCCCTTATTTTCTTTTGGAAACCTTAAAGCTGGTATTTATAATATACAAGTTAGAGACAATAAAGGTTGTTTGAAACCAATTAATGTTACTATTAATGAACCTAATACCCCTTTTTTAGCAAGCCCAACTGTAACAAATCCAATATGTAATGCACAAACTGGCAGTGTAACTTTTACAGCTCAAGGGGGTGCAAAGCCTTATCAATTTTGGAGATTTGGAGGTACTCCTAGCTCTGATTCAATTATAAAAAATATTCCAGCAGGCACCTATAACTTTTATGCAAAAGATAGTTTTCAATGCCTATTAACCTTTAACATTACCATTAACAACCCTCCCGTTCTTAACCTTTCACATACCAAAAAAGAAATAGGTTGTTTGGGAGATACAAATGGTAGCATTGCTTTACTAGCTAGCGGTGGAAGAAAGCCTTATGAATTTAACCTAAATGGAGGTAGCTTTCGTTCAGATTCGGTTTTCAAAAACTTAGGGGCTGGCAATTATACTTTAGTGCTTAAAGATTCATCTGGTTGCCTTAAATCCCTTCAAACTAATTTAGTTGCAAGATCATTTATAACCACATCTCTTTCTACAACTCCAGAGTCTTGTTTAGGTGCTAAAAATGGCACAGCAAAGGCAACAGTTTCTGGAGGGGTATCGCCTTACAGTAGCACTTGGTTGCTAAACCCGCCAATTTCAGGCTTACAAGTTAGCGGGCTTAGTACTGGTAAGTATTTTTTTTCTGTGACAGATTCTTTGCAATGTCAAAAATTAGATAGTGTTTTTATCCCTGTTCAACTACCATTTGAGGGCGAAAAAATTTGTGGGGTTAGTATTATTCCTAGCTCACAACATACCCAACTTACTTGGAACAAAACAAGTGGCAAAAAAGTATTTGGCTACCGCGTTTTCTACCAAGTTGGACTAGCTGGAACACCCATTGCCTTGGCTACAATTCCAGTTTCAGCCTCTCCAATTATTATTGACTCTGTATCTCCAAAAAATCAATTGGTATTGTATGGAATAAGTGCTTTAGATAGTTGTGGAAATGCCTCTCCTTTGAGTGCTTTAACTGCTGCACCCTTGATAGAGGCAAACCGAACAGGAAATAACATTTCCTTAAATTGGAACTACCAAAATGGGGTAACTGGTTTAACTGGTTTTCAACTTTATAAAAGTGCAAATAATGGTCCTTTTGTGCCATTGGCATTCTTTACCCCAAACACCAATTCTTATATTGATACCCTTAGCGGAATAGCTAACAGTACCTATTACCTAGAAGCTATCTACGCCCCAACTTGCGCTAATAATTTTAGAATATATAGCAATAAAGTAACCCTGCTTTCCAATAGTGTGTTAGATGTAAATAAGAATGCCTCAGGTTTCTCCCTTTACCCTAATCCTGCACAACAAAGTGTAACAGTAAAAAGCTTACATAAACAGCCCTTTACAAGCGTTCAAATTAGAAGTATAGAGGGCAAGTTAATTGAAACCTATACCTTTCAACAGTCACAAGAAGAAGCGGCTTTACAGCTCCCACAATTAAGTAAAGGCTTATACCATTTGTTTATATCAAATGAAGGCAAAACAGGTGTTAACTTACCTTTGATGATTGAATAAATTATTTGACTTATGGCTAACTCTAACACTGCTAAAAAACCTTCGCCTTATGGGCCAAAAAAATTTAGCAGCATTTCAGAATACCATGCTAATTTTCCAGAAGAAATTAGAGAAAAGCTGGAGCAATTGAGGCTAACCATAAAGGCCGCCGCACCAAAAGCAGAAGAAACTGTAAGCTACAATATGCCAGCCTTTAAACTACATAAGAATTTGGTGTATTATGCAGCGCATGCTAATCATATTGGATTTTATCCTACCAATTCTCCTATGGAAGTGTTTAAAGAAGCATTAATAAAATATAAACATTCAAAAGGGGCCATTCAATTCCCCCTAGATAAACCACTACCCATTACGCTTATTAAAAAAATAGTGAAGTTTAGAGTAGCTGAAGAGCTGGAAAAATTGAAGAATAAATAATCTTACTTCACTACACTTCCTGGTTCAATATCTTGCTCTGGACCAACGCTGTAAAGTTTGCCAAAATCATTGCCTGCCATCAGTAACATTCCCTGACTCTCAATACCTCTAATTTTTCTTGGTGCTAAGTTTGCCACTACGGTTACAAGTTTACCTACCAATTCTTCGGGTTTGTAATACTCGGCTATACCGCTTAAAATGGTTCGCTGTTCAAATCCTAAATCTACAGTTAGGTTCAATAATTTATCTGCCTTTGGTACTTTTTCTGCGGCAATAACTTTACCAACTCTCAAGTCTAATTTTTCAAAATCCTCATAACTAATATGGGGCTTCAATTCATTTAAATTACTAGTTGTGCTTGGCTGCGCTTGATTGGCTTTTTTAATGGCTTCTAAACGGGCTAATTGCACGTTTATTTCTTCATCTTCTACCTGCTTATACAAAATCTCTGGCTTGGCCAACTGGGTACCCACCGCAATAATCACCTCCTCCTTCAACTGATTCCATTTCAACTCTCGTACGCCTAATAACTGGGTTAACTTGGCTGCAGTATGTGGCAAAAATGGCGCTGCTGCTATGGCCAACTTACCACATATTTGAAGTGCATCAAACAAAATTCCTTTAACCGCTTCTTCATCTGTTTTTGCCAATTTCCATGGTTCTGTATCGGCTAAATATTTGTTGCCAGCTCTAGCAATATTAATAAAAGCAGCTTGGGCATCGCGCAACTTTACCTCTCCCAAACATTGCTCCATCTCAACAATACTTGCTGCCACCTGCTCAAAACAATGCTTCCTAACCTCCATCACCCGTCCGTCCTCCGTCATCCGTCCTCCATCATCCGTCACCCGTCCCCCATAATACTTTTCACAAAGCACCAAAACCCTATTCACAAAATTTCCGAAAATGCTAACCAATTCGCTATTTACACGAGTTTGATAATCTTTCCAAGTAAACTCACTGTCTTTGGTTTCTGGAGCGATGCTGGTTAACACATAACGCAATTCATCTTGCTTGTTTGGAAAATCATGCAAATACTCGTGCAACCAAACGGCCCAATTGCGGGAGGTAGAAATCTTATCGCCTTCTAGGTTCAAAAACTCATTGGCAGGCACATTGCTTGGTAAAATATATTGGCCATGCGTAAGTAACATCATAGGAAAAATAATGGCATGAAACACAATGTTATCCTTGCCAATAAAGTGTATCAATTCTGTTTCTTCATTTTGCCACCAATCTTGCCATGCTAGGCTTCTGGCCTCTGGCTTCTGGCCTCTGGCAATCAAGGCTTCTTTGGTAGCGCTGATGTATCCTATTGGGGCATCAAACCAAACATACAAAACTTTTCCTTCGGCACCATCAATAGGTACAGGCACTCCCCAATCCAAATCGCGGGTCATGGCTCTACTCTGCAAGCCCTCATTTAACCAACTTGCACATTGCCCTTTAATGTTCGATTTCCAGTGTTCAAATCGCTTAATATATTCTTGAAATGCTGGACTATCTTGGATTTTTCCCATGGGCAAAAACCAATTCTTTGTTTCTCTTAATACCGGTGCAGCGCCACTTAAGGCAGACTTTGGGTTAATTAAATCTGTTGGACTTAAAGCCGTTCCACATTTCTCGCACTGGTCGCCGTAAGCATTGGGGTTACCGCAACGCGGACAAGTACCCGTAATATATCTATCCGCTAAAAATTGCTTAGCCTCTTCATCATAATATTGTTGGGTAACCTCTTCCTCAAAAACCCCTTTATCGTATAAATTTTTAAAAAATGTTTGAGCCGTTTCGTGGTGCACCTGTGAGCTGGTTCTGCCATAGTAACTAAAATCAATACCAAAATCCTTGAAAGCATTCTTCATAATGCCATCATATTTATCTACCACTTGTTGCGGCGTTATGCCTTCTTTCTTGGCTTTAATGGTAATGGGCACACCATGTTCATCGCTACCACAAATAAATAAAACGTCTTTGCCTATGGCGCGCAAATACCTCACATATACATCTGCAGGTAGGTAACAACCCGCTAAATGACCAATATGCACAGGTCCATTGGCATAAGGAAGCGCCGCTGTAACCAAATATCTTTTTGTGTTTGCCTTCATAATTTTCACTACAAATTAAGGTAATTTATTGTAGGAAAAAGAACTCTGTAACAAGAGTAACATATAGCTTGCTAACAATTCTATAGTATTGAACCAAATAGCATTTGTATGATAAAATTATTTTCTACACTTTTAACAATAGTATTTTCTTCTATTTCAGTGTTGGCTCAAACAGCCCCCTTTAATATTTACTTAGAGCCTGTTAACATTAACGGATTAGGAGGTTTACAATCTTTTGCCTTTGGCCAACACAGTGGCAAATGGTTAGTTGTAGGTGGCAGATTAGATGGTTTGCATCGCAGGCAACCCTTTGCAGCCTTTGATGTTTCCGGAAATAATAACCAAATAATTGTTATTGACCCCATCACCCTACAAAAATGGGCAACTCCTATTAGCAGTTTGTCTATAGCGTTACAAGAACAACTTAGCTCCACCAATATGGAGTTTCACCAAGAGGGAAACACACTTTATTTAATAGGTGGTTATGGCTACCATACAGCCACTACAACCAGAAAAACTTTTGATAATTTAACCGCTATAAATGTTTCTGGGTTAATGAATGCCATCATTGCCGGTAGCCCAATTACTAGCTATTTTAAGCAAATAAGCGACCCTCTATTTGCAGTAACAGGCGGCCATCTAAAAAAGATAAATAATACTTTGACATTTGAGTATTTGGAAACAAACTATATAGATTATTTATTACTTGCCAAGTCTAATTTTGATAATATTAATAAAGGATGTGATACGAATATTAAGAACTTTGATGATATCATTATTGTTCAAGAACGTAATAATTATTCTATTAAAAATAAGTGTAAAGAAAAACCTTTACAAATTTATAAATTTAGTCAAGACTCTAT
>VEQB01000419.1 GCA_018883485.1 Bacteroidota bacterium | reverse complement strand
TCGTCGGAAGCGTCATATGTGTAAAAGAGACAGTTTCTACCTAATGTAAAATAAACCATAGCATCCGAAGAATCTATGGCCAAGATTGCTTGTAAATCTGCCTCGGCTCTAGAAAGGTATTTGCTATTGAAGTAAACTTGTGCCCGCCTATATAAAGCCTCTGTATTTGTTGGGTTGTTTTCTATTTCTTTACTAATCTCTCTGGCAAGGTTGGCATTAGCCGTACTGTCTTTAGAATCAGGTAGATTGGTTTGTTTTTTTTCTGAACCGCAAGCGGCAAAAAGAAAAACACTAATAAAAATCATTTTTTGTAATGAGGCAATAAGGTGCATTTTCATAAATTTGAATATTCAAACATAAGTCAACCAAAATTAATTAATAGCATGCCTTTTTATCACAAAGCTGGAAAAATACCTAGTAAACGCCACACTCAATTTAGAAAACCAGATGGCACCTTATACTCCGAAGAGCTTATATCTACTGAAGGTTTTAGTAGTTTATATTCTTTGGTGTACCATTGCCATCCTCCAACTTTGGTAAAAGAAATTGAGCATGCCCATAGCGTTGAACCAGAAGCAGCAGTTCCTAAGAACCTTAAAAATAGAAGCTTTTTAACATTTAAGACCGAACCCAAAGATGATTTTCTTGAATCTAGGGTGGTTATGCTTTTTAACCGCGACCTATATCTTACTTGCGCTGCACCAAAGAAAAGTATGACCGATTATTTTTACAAAAATGCAGATGCCGATGAGGTTATTTTTATACACGAAGGCAGTGGAACACTTAAAACTATATATGGTCAAATTAATTTTGAATATGGCGATTACTTGGTTGTGCCAAGAGGAGTTATTTACCAACTGCATTTTAATACCGAAAAAAATAGATTGTTAATTACAGAGAGTTTTTCGCCCATTAAACCCCCTAAACGTTATCTAAATTCTTTTGGTCAGTTTTTAGAGCATTCTCCTTATTGTGAGCGTGATATTAAATTGCCAGAAAACCTCGAAACCCACGATGAGCAAGGAGATTTTAAGGTAATGATAAAGAAGCAAGATTTAATTTATCCTTATATTTATGCCACGCATCCATTTGATGCTATAGGTTGGGATGGGTACCAGTATCCTTATGGGTTTAGCATTCATAACTATGAACCTATTACAGGAAGAGTGCACATGCCACCACCTATTCATCAAACATTTGAAGGGCATAATTTTGTGATATGCTCTTTTGTGCCAAGACTTTATGATTACCATCCTAATTCTATTCCAGCTCCCTACAACCATAGTAATGTAGATAGTGATGAGGTGTTGTATTATGTAGATGGCGATTTTATGAGCCGCAAGCATGTAGAAAGAGGTATGATTAGTTTGCATCCAAAGGGAATACCTCATGGACCGCACCCAGGCACGGTTGAAAAATCTATAGGAAAAACTGAAACAAAAGAATTGGCGGTAATGATAGATCCTTTCTATCCTTTAATGATTACCGAAGCAGCCTTAAATTGTGAAGACCCAGGATATTATAAAAGTTGGGTGGAATAATTTAATCTATTCTTCAAACATCTTCTTTGCCCTAATAACATTGTTATAAAAGCCAATTCCATTACTTAATTTATAATGACAATGATTACTAATTGTGCCTGTTGATTCGCATTTGCAAGCAACAATTTTGTTATTTTCTACAAAGAAACTACAATTTTCACAAGCCACAGCTGAGCATGTCTTAAAAAAGGCATCATCCCTAAGAATAAAGTCAATACCCTCTAAATCTAAGTTAACAGCAGCCAAACGCTTTTTATTTTGATTAGTGCAGATGGCAACCAAATAATAGGCTTGGTTAAATTGTTCAATACCAATTTCCGATACTTTTGTACCATCCCTAAATGTCCACTCAAAGGCCTTCACCAAGTTTTTCTGGCTCTCAGTAATGGTAAAGGTACCATTGTTTAAAGCGCCAATTTTTAAATTGGTTTCTTGACCAAAAGAATGAAAAGAGAAAAAAATTAAAAGTGTAGTTAGTAAGTTTTTAACCATTCAATAGTTTTTACAAACACAAATGTAAGCTAGAGTTATGATATCTCCAATTTGTTGTAAATTTGGTCGCATTATGGAAGCAATAGTTTCAACACAGTTTAGTTTTCCTAACCAAAGAGGTTTTTACAGAGGTAAGGTTAGAGATGTTTACAATATTAACAACCAGTATTTAGCTATGGTTGCTTGCGACCGTATTTCGGCCTTTGATGTGGTATTGCCAAGGCCAATACCTTATAAAGGGCAAGTGTTGAACCAAATAGCTGCTCACTTTTTAAAATTAAGTGCACACATAGTACCCAATTGGTTAATAAGCAAGCCCGACCCAAATGTAAGTATTGGTATTTTCTGCAAACCCTATCAAGTAGAAATGGTCATAAGA
>VEQB01000418.1 GCA_018883485.1 Bacteroidota bacterium | reverse complement strand
GCCAATGCCTGCGCCCCTCATACCCTATACAAAGGAAAATTGGTAAAAATACCCTTGGCAAATATTGATAATATGGGTGCTTCTGCGGCAATCAATTCTTGCGCTGCAGATATGGCCAATTGGCTTATTATGCAACTTAATAATGGCAATTTTAATGGCACCCAAATTGTATCGGCAAATGTTTTAAGAGAAACAAGAAAGTCTCACATGGTTTCAAGAGACATTCAATCTAAGTTTTTTCCAAGCAAGCATTTTAACAATTATGGATTAGGCTGGAGTAGTTATGATTATAATGGCAAAAAAGTTTACGAGCACAGCGGCGGTGCCAATGGCTTTGTAACCAAAACAGAATTTATACCAGAAGAAAACTTAGGCGTTTTGGTGTATACCAACAGCGATGCAAACTCTCTTTACGATGCCTTGGTAAAACAAGTAATTGAAGCTTATTTAAACATGCCTTACCGCAATGTGAGTTCTTTATATTTTGATGGCTCGGCAAACGCTAAAAAAGAGGAGTTGCGCCAAATAGATAGCTTAGAAAAATTAGCCAAAACCAAGCCTGCCCTTCCCCTTTCTGTCAAAGCCTTAAGTGGTTATTACCAAAATGATTTTTATGGTAAAATAGCTTTGTTTGAACACAAAGGAAAGTTAATGATGTACCTAGAAAATCACCCTACCAATTTTGCATCTTTAGATTATTTAGGCGACGGTAAGTTCTTAACAACGTTTAGCGATTTTACCTGCGGCATAGAAATAAGCACTATAAAAATAGAACAAGGAAAACCAAGCGCCATCACCATAAAGGTGAATGATTTTATAGATTATGAAAGCTATGAATTTCGGTATTTAGGAATTCCTAGTGATGCAAAGTTTCCGCCGGAAAGACCTCGTTAGCTAGCGACATAGCGTTAGCAAAAGCTAACATATCAATACCGGTTTCTATCTTTTTGTTATTTAAAAAAGCTACGATATTTTCTGTAGGCATATTACCCGTTAAGGCATCTGCTGCCATTGGGCAACCGCCAAAACCTTTTATAGCGCCATCAAATCTCCTGCATCCTGCCTCCCAAGCAGCACTTATTTTCTCTTCCCAAGTGTCTGGTGTAGTATGCAAGTGTGCCCCAAAAGTAATATGTGGCATACGTTCTATTAACTCCGAAAAAATATAGTGAATATTCTCTGGATTACTAATACCAATAGTATCACTTAAAGATAAAATCCGTACCCCAATTTGGTTCATTCGCTCGGCCCAATTGGCCACTAAATCTGCATTCCATGGGTCGCCATAAGGGTTGCCAAAGCCCATACTTAAGTACACTACCAATTGCTTTTGGTGTTGCTCACATAAATTTTGCATTTCTTGAACCGTTACCAAAGAACTTTCAATGCTGCTATTGGTATTTCGTTGTTGGAAGGTTTCTGAAACAGAAAAAGGAAACCCTAAGTACTGAATTTGAGAAAAATCACATGCGGTTTGCGCTCCTCGGGTATTAGCCACAATGGCTAAAAGTTTGGATTGAACCCCTTCTAGGTTCAGATTTTCTAATACTTGAGCTGTATCTGCAAGTTGAGGAATAGCTTTAGGCGACACAAAACTGCCAAAGTCTAAACTGTGAAAACCCACTCGCAGTAAGGAGTTTAGATACTTAATCTTAGTCTCGGTAGGTATAAATTGAGAGAGGCCTTGCATAGCATCTCTCGGACATTCAATTAGTTCAAGTGACATAAAAGGATATTTTTCAATAAATACAAGTACAATATTATGGCTTTAATCATTATTTTTGACGTCCTTATTTAAAGTAGCGTAAGAAAACAACACATGAATCAAGAGTTGGAAAATGTTGGCAAAGAGCCATTGGAAGAAGTTGAAGTAGTTCTAGTAGCAGAGTTAAGTGAAGAAGAACATGAGCTAGCAGTAGTAGAAGAATTGCCAGATTACAGTCATCTGAACAAAGAAGACTTATTAAAAACTGCACTGGCAGCTGCCTCTCAAAAAGAGCTTGACGAAGCTATTGCCATTTTTAAAACCATTAGACCATTTATTGAGCAACAGATTTCTGAGGAGAAAGCTGTAGCACTTGAAAAATTTATTGAAGAAGGTGGAGAAAAAGATAATTTTGAGTTTAAAGGCGACCAAACCAAGGAACTTTTTAATAAGGCATTTCAGGAGTTAAAATTGAAGAAGGAAGACGCGCGTAGGCGTCAGGATGAAGAGAAAAAAGATAACCTCAAGAAAAAGGAAGCCATCTTAGAGGAAATTAAAAAGTTAAATGATACCGAAGAAACTGCTGCCAGCCTTAAGCGCTGAGAAGAGCTACAAACAGAATGGAAAGCAATTAGAAATGTTCCTAAAGAAAATATTGATTCGCGTTGGGAAAGCTACAGAGTATTAAATGAGAGTTTTTATGATAGGCTATCTATTAA
>VEQB01000054.1 GCA_018883485.1 Bacteroidota bacterium | reverse complement strand
ATTGTACACGGTTCTTAATAAAGCTAAAGCATATTGGGCCAAACTCACACTTCTTCCTTTTTGAGGATGCAAATGGTCAAAGGCAAAGTTGTGCCAACTTAAGGCTATAATCTTAGAATTATAAGTAGAGCCCGTTACCGTTTCTCCTGTTTTTTGAATAAAGAAAGCCTCTGGATGCAAGTGAATATAGTCGTAACCATAAAGCCAAAATTCTTTTAAACCAAAGGTGAGTTGAACCAAATTTGCTACCACTAGTATCTTTATTTCTTCGGTCACTTCTAAGCCACTTTTGCCAATAATTTCTACATTATTTAAAATAGAATATAACCTTTTTACGAAGCGCTTTTTCCCCGTTTCGCTGAGGTCTCTGTAGTACAAATGATATTTTTGCAGAAAACCATCCCAGGTATTATAAAATGCTTCGCTTGGCATAAGGCTAAGGCTTATTTACCCTTTCAATAACTCTTCCCCACAAGCTGGTTTGGGTATATCTTTCAATCAATACCTTTACGTATTCACCCTTTTTCAAATCTTCTTTTGGGAAAATAACCACCGTGTTTTGGTCGTTTCTTCCTCTTAATTCTTGATCCGACTTTTTACTTAAACCTTCAATTAATACCGTATGCACATTCCCTATTTCTGCTTCGTTAAGTTTTTTACTTATATTATGCTGAACCTCGATGATTTCTTGTAATCTTCTTTTCTTAACCTCTGCAGGTATATCATCGGCATATCTGCGTGCAGCCAAGGTGCCCGGGCGTTCGCTGTATTGATACATAAAGGCAAAATTGAATTGCGCATATTCAAACATTTCCAAGGTGTCTTTATGCTCTTCTTCTGTTTCGGTGCAAAATCCTGCAATGGCATCGGTAGATAAACCGCAATTAGGTATGATTTCTCTAATTCTATCTACTCTTTTCTTTAACCATTCCTTATCATAGGTGCGATTCATTAAATTAAGAACCCTAGAGTTTCCGCTTTGAATAGGATAATGAATGTAATTGCAAATATTGTCATACTTTTTTATGGTAAACAATACTTCATCCGTTATGTCTTTAGGGTGCGAACTGCAAAAACGAATTCTTAAATCAGGGGCAATTTGAGCCACCTTTTCTAACAGTTGTGCAAAGTTGCAGCTTATATTTCCAGCCTCATCCTCTTCTTTGTAAGAATCTACATTCTGACCCAATAAGGTAACTTCTTTGTAACCTTGCTTGTATAATTCTATAGCCTCATGAACAATGGATACAGAAGGTCTACTTCTTTCTCTACCACGTGTAAAAGGCACTACACAAAAGGTGCACATATTATCGCAACCACGCATAATGCTAATATATGCATTTACCCCATTAGAACTCAATCTTACAGGAGTTATCTCTGCATAAGTTTCTTCTCTAGATAGGAGCACATTAACCGCTTTGTGGCCTTCTTCCACTTGGGTAATTAATTGAGGAATATCTCTGTAGGCATCTGGCCCCACTACGATATCTATAATTTGTTCCTTCTCTAAAAATTGTGTTTTGAGTCGCTCTGCCATACACCCTAAAACTCCTACAATTAAGCCAGGATTTGTTCTCTTGTAATGCTTAATCTCTTTAAGTCTTCCCCAAACATGCGCCTCCGCATTGTCTCTAATCGAACAGGTATTCACAAAAACTACATCGGCCTCTTTAATGTCTTGGGTGGTTTTAAAACCTTTATCGGCCATAATGGAAGCCACTACTTCACTATCTGCTAAATTCATAGCACAGCCGTAAGTTTCAATATATAAGTTCCTTGTGGCATTTTCTACCACATTTTCTGCAACAACTCCTCGCATGTTTTATTTTTTGGCTAGCAAATATAGTTAATTTTCTGCCAGAGTGGCAGATTTTATCATTAAAATGTTTTCGTAATTATCGTATTTATTCGTTCATAAAAATTTTAATTTGGTTATCAATGGTCTAATTTTGGCAAAATGAAAATACTTGTTACAGGAAGTAATGGATTATTGGGTCAGAAATTAATAGACTATTACAGAGCCCAAAGCCAACATGAACTTATTGCAACCGCACGTGGCGAAGATCGCTACCCAAATCAAAATGGTTACATTTACCATAGTTTAGATATTTCGGATGAAACTGCTGTGATGCTTGTTGTTGCTAAATACCAACCGCAAGTAATTATTAATACGGCAGCAATGACCAATGTAGATGCTTGCGAAATTGATAAGGAGGGCTGCGACCAATTAAATGTGCATGCGGTTCAATACCTAATCAATGCTTGCAACGCGCATGGGGTGCATCTTATTCATTTGTCTACAGATTTTATTTTTAACGGAACGCATGGGCCAGTTACCGAAGAAGAAACTCCCGACCCCCTAAGTTATTATGGTCACTCTAAGTGGAAGGCCGAGCAATTGGTGATGCAACAAGCCAAAAGTTGGGCTGTTGCCAGAACTGTTTTGGTTTATGGAATTGTTAGTGACATGAGCAGAAGTAACATTGTGCTTTGGGCAAAAGGAGCTTTAGAAATCGGAAAATCAATTAATGTAGTTTGCGATCAGTTTAGAACGCCCACCTTGGCAGAAGATTTAGCTGCTGGTTGCGCGCTCATCGCTAATAAAAAAGCACAAGGTATCTACAATATTAGTGGTAGAGATTATATGAGTGTTTTTGATTTAGTGTTTAAAGTGGCCTCTTATTGGAAGCTAGATAAATCCCTTTTAAACATGAGCACCAGTGAAGGCATAAAACAACCTGCTAAACGCCCGCCCATTACTGGTTTTATTTTAGATAAAGCCATCAAAGAATTAGGATATAAGCCACATAGTTTTGAAGAAGGCTTAGCGATTTTGGATCAACAATTAAAAGCACAAGCATGATGATATTATTAGAAGAGCCAGCACCTGCAGGGTTTCTATTTTGGTTTATTACAGAGTTTTTCTTTGCTGCAATAGTAGTAGCATTGCTTTATTTCTTTATAATTAAGAATCCTAAAATTAATAAGCAAAATAGACGAGAGGATGAAGAAGATTGAGCAATTCTTTAGAGCCTATTTTTACTTTAATACCCAAGAGCAAAAAGGTATACGAGGCTTGTTGGTGCTCTTATTTTTAGCAATTGGTATAAGAGTAGCCTTGGCTTGGTTTGAACCTAATCCTTTGCTAGAGTTTAAACTAAGTGAAGTTGAAGTTGCAGCGGATGCCATCTTTCATGAGGAGCAGAATTACAGTAAAAGCACAAATAATAAGTGGGTGAATTATCCAAGTTATAAGAAGAGAGACAGTAGTTTATTCTCGGTATCAAAATTTTCGCATCAATACCAAGCAAAAAAAGTTAGTACCTCTCCTATTGATATTAACTCTGCAGATAGCACTGCATGGGTGGCATTGCCCGGTGTTGGGCCTACCTTGGCGTCAAGAATCATTCAATTTAGAAAAAAACTGGGTGCTTTTCATAATTTAAATCAACTTACAGAAGTTTACGGTTTTAAAGAAGACTTACTGTTTGATTTAAAAGAAAGGCTATTGCTTAATGAGGTAAGTGGTTATCAATTTAACTTGAACCAAGTTAGTTATGAAGAACTAAGTAAACATCCTTATTTTAAATACAAATTATCTAAAGCGATTGTTAACTATCGCAAGCAACATGGCAATTTTTCTAAGTTGAGCGATTTAAGGGACATTAAGTTAATAAATGATAGTATTTTTGAATTAATAAATCCTTACCTAAAACTTGAGTAAGTTTTCATTGTTAAATTTAGAAACATTTGAATTATAATTGCTTCAATATTTATACAATATTAATTATATATAACTAGTTTATGCTAAGTTTCGAACAAACTGAGAATCAAAAGATGATTGCGCAAATGGTGCGCGATTTTGCAGAAAAACATGTGCGTCCAAATATTATGGAATGGGATGAGGCTCAATATTTCCCTATTGAAATGTTTAGAGAAATGGGGGAATTGGGATTATTGGGTGTTTTAGTGCCAGAAGAATATGGAGGTGCTGGCTTTGGTTATTTTGAATATGTAACGGCCATAGTAGAATTATCTAAAGTATGTGGTTCGGTGGGTTTAAGTATGGCCGCTCACAATAGTTTGTGTACCGGACATATCATGTATTTTGGGAATGAAGCGCAAAAGAAAAAATGGCTTCCTAAATTAGCTACTGGTGAATGGATTGGAGCTTGGGGTTTAACAGAGGCTAATACAGGAAGTGATGCTTTGCGCATGCAATGTGTTGCCAAAAAAGAGGGCAATCATTGGGTGTTAAATGGAACCAAGAATTGGATTACACATGGTATTACTGGTAATGTAGCTGTAGTGTTAGCCAGAACAGGAGATTTGTTAGATAGTAACGGCATTACAGCCTTTGTTGTAGAACGCGGAACACCTGGTTTTAAAGGCGGTAAGAAAGAAAATAAATTAGGCATGCGTGCCAGTGAAACTGCCGAACTCATATTTGAAGATTGCAGAATACCCGAAGAAAATGTATTGGGTAATATAGGGGATGGGTTCAAGCAGGCAATGAAAATATTAGACGGAGGTAGAATTTCTATTGCTGCCTTATCTTTAGGTATTGCTAAAGGTGCGTATGAAGCCGCTTTAAAATATTCTAAAGAACGCCACCAATTTGGGCAACCTATTAGCAGCTTCCAGGGTATAGCTTTTAAGTTGGCAGATATGGCTACACAAATAGAAGCCTCCGAACTATTAATTCTTCAAGCAGCCGATAGAAAGAACAAAAACCTAAGTGTAAATAAGGAAGGTGCTATGGCAAAATACTATGCTAGTGAAGTAGCGGTTAGAAATTCAACAGAGGCCGTACAGATTTTTGGCGGTTATGGCTACACCAAAGATTTTCCGGTTGAGAAATTCTACCGCGATTCTAAATTATGTACCATAGGAGAGGGAACCAGCGAAATACAAAAGCTGGTGATTTCTCGTGCGGTACTTAAATGAAAATTTGCCATTTTTCTACTGTTCATTCCATTTGGGATACACGCGTATTTCAACGTGAATGCGTTTCTCTAGCCAATAAGCACCAAGTAACACTTATTGCTATTGGCGAAAAGTCTGGCCTTATTAAAGGTGTGAATGTAATTGGAATTAAAAAGCCCAACTCCTTTTTTAAAAGATTTACCCTAACTGCCTTTCATGTATTTAAGGAAGCCCTGTTTTCAGATGCAGATATTTATCACATTCATGATGCCGAAATGATTCCCTACGGAATTGTGCTGGCTTTAAATGGAAAAAAGGTGGTGTATGATATTCATGAAAACACCTATCACGATATCTTATTAAAACCTTGGGTCAAACCTTGGATCAAAAAAATAGCGGCCCTAGCTTATAATGTTTTGTTGCGGGTGGCTAAGCACTTTCTTTATTTTATAGTAGTAGTTGCGTCTCCACGTTTTTTAAACTCCTTTTTTGTTAAAGAGGAAGAGTGCAGCATCATACAAAACTTTGCCGACATTCAGCAATTGGCTCCGTACCGCGTTTCTAACCGGGCGGCTTTGCCTGGTAATCATCTCTTTTATATTGGCATGATTCGCGATATGTATTATGAGGTAGATTATTTATTAGCTGCCATGTGGGAGTTAAAGAAAAAAGGTATTCCTACGCACCTTCATCTTATTGGTTATTTTGGCAATGGGGTAATTAAAGGATTTGATCACTTGCCCTATTGGGAAGAAATTAAACATGAGGTTACCTATTATGGTAAACTCTCTATAGAAGAGTCTTATGCTATTTCTAAGCAATGCAAAATTGGTATTTGTTTAAAAGACCAACCACAAGAAATGCTGGTGAGTCATGAAAGAAAGCTCTTTGAATATATGGCAGTTGGTTTACCCGCTATTTTCTGCAATTCACATATTTATTACGCGTTAAATCAAAAATGCAATATTGGGGTTACTGTAAACCTAAAAAGCGCCCACGAAATAGCCAATGCGATAGAGAAACTATTGCTTGAAACTAATGTGCTAAACCAAAAAAGTGAGCAAGGATTATATTGGTCCCAATATCAATACAATTGGGAAAATGAATATGATAAATTGGAAAAGATCTATTTTCATTTAAATAATTCCATTCGCATCAATTAACAGTTTTTAGGTTAGGTTTGCCGTGTTTCATTTTGAACCAAATTGCTCTGTAATTCTATTTTTGGGGAACCTATTACAATATTCAATACTGCTATCTGTTTGTAGTGATAATTTAATCGCTTTGGCTATTCAAACTAAAACACCCTTACTTATGCGGGTAAGGGACTTTTTTGTTTCTATACTTTTTGTGTGCATTTTTGAAAATGGAAAAAACCTTATTGGTGATTACGGGAGCTACGGCCAGCGGTAAAACTCGATTGGCTATTGAGTGGGCTCAACACTACCAAACGGAAATTATTTCTGCAGATTCTCGCCAATTTTACAAGGGTATGGATATTGGCACCGCAAAGCCGGATAGCGAAGAATTAGCAGCCATAAAACACCATTTTATTGACACAAGGGAGCCTTGGGATTATTACTCAGCAGGAGATTTTGAAAAGGACGCATTACTAACCCTTAATGAAATTTTTCAAAAGAAGGATATTGCAATTGCCGTTGGGGGGTCTGGATTATACCTTAAAGCGCTTTGTGAAGGTTTAGATATTATGCCCCCAGCAGACTTAGAGCTTAGAAAAAGTTTGCAGATAAATTATGAGAAATTTGGGTTGCAATGGTTACAAAGCCAATATCTTAATGTAACACAAAACCAAACCCAATTGGATTTAAAAAATCCTCAGCGATTAATGCGCGCTATTGAAAAGTTGAAGCAGGGGTTAAGTATTCAAAATGAAAAGAAAATACGTCCTTTTAGAATTCTTAAGTATGCCATTGCAATGGAAAGAGAGGTTTTATACCAAAGAATTAATAAAAGGGTAGATATTATGGTAGAGCATGGTTTGGAAGCTGAAGCTAGAATTCTATTGCCATTTAGAGAAAGTAATGCTTTAAAAACGGTGGGATATTCTGAAATGTTTGAATATTTCGATGGATTAATAAGCAGAGAACGGGCCATAGAACTCATAAAACAACATTCTAGGAATTATGCCAAAAGGCAACTCACCTGGTTTAAAGCTGATCCAGAAATTACTTGGATAAGGGCAAATGAGGTAGGAGAGCTTAAAAATATTCTACCTGAAATTTCCTAGTTATTAAAATGCGTAATTTTCTTACTTTTGCATTGGCAAAAAAATGGAAATACTAGAACTTTTTAGCAAAGCATCTTCATGGTTCTCTCTTGTTACCTTAACCGTAATGGAAATAGTTTTGGGTATAGATAATGTAATATTTATATCCTTAGTAACTTCGAGGCTACCCAAAGAAAGGCAAAATGCAGCCCGTAAGTTAGGCTTATTTTTCGCTCTTTTTATTCGTATTGTACTTCTTGGATTTATTAGCTATTTGGTAAATGAGGCCCGCGAGCCAATCTTTTATTTGTTAGATCATGCCATTAGTTGGAGAGATATTATCTTAATATCTGGTGGTTTGTTTTTATTATATAAAAGTACATTAGAAATAATTGAGTTGCTAGAGGATGATGCAGATGTTACGAGCGCTAAAATTACCCCAACATTTTGGAGGGTTGTAATTCAAGTTATTCTCATAGATATTGTTTTTTCTTTTGATTCCATAATCACAGCAGTAGGCTTGGTTCAAGATTTGCCTATTATGGTTTTGGCCGTAATTATCTCTATGGTAATTATGCTCTTTTTTGCTAATTATATTTCCAAGTTTATCAATTTCCATCCAAGTATTAAGCTTTTGGCATTGGCTTTTTTGCTTGTTATTGGTATCATGCTTTTGGCAGAGGGTTGGAGCCACGATTTGGCCGAGCATTATAATCTTAAAGGGTATGTTTATTTTGCCATGGCATTTGCTGTAGTAGTTGAAATACTTAATATGAAAATGCGCAAAAAGAAATCTAAACCGGTTGAATTGAAAGATCTCTACAAATAAATATGCCAATTGAGGTAAATTTTCAAAATTGGGGTGTCATAGATTATCAAGAGGCTTGGGATAAACAGGAAGTTTTATTTAAAGGAAAAACTGATCAAAAACTAGCTGCGAGAGCTTCAACTATATTGTCTTCAATTCCCATAGCCCACCATCTTATTTTTTGTGAGCACCCTCATGTATTTACCCTTGGTAAGAGTGGAGATGCACAAAATTTATTATTGAATGAGGAGGGGCTGCAAAAAGCTGAAGCTACTTATTATCCTATTAATAGAGGTGGGGATATAACTTACCATGGCCCTGGCCAATTGGTTGGATATCCTATTCTAGACCTTGAGCAGATTTTTACCGACATCCATAAATATCTACGCTTGCTAGAAGAATCTGTTATTCAAATGTTGGCGCATTATGGTATAAAGGGCGATAGGTTTGATGGTTATACTGGAGTTTGGTTAGAACCCGATAAACCTACTGCCCGCAAAATTTGTGCTATGGGTGTGCGCTGCAGCCGCTGGGTTACCATGCATGGTTTTGCCCTAAATGTGAATACAAACCTTTCCTATTTTAAACATATTGTTCCTTGTGGTATAGATGATAAAGGTGTTACCAGCATGGAACGTGAGCTAGGCTTTGCACTTAACTTTGAAGAGGTTTCACAAGTTTTAAAAGAAAAAATTGCCGAGCAGTTTAACTTTACCTACCTGTAACTACTAACTTTCTGCTGGCTTTTCTATTTCCATTTATCATTTGATAAAAATAAACGCCTTGTGCCAAACTACTTGTGTCTAGTTTTATTTCATGTAAACCATAAGGATATTTTTCATTTACCAAAAGTAAAAGCTCTTTTCCAGATTGGTCATACAAACGAATTTCCACATTACCTCCTAATGAACTAAAGCGAACAGTAGTTTCATCTTGAGCAGGATTAGGGTAATTACTTAATAATTTTTCCGCTTCAATACTGTTTTCAGATAAAGCATTAGCGCCTTTGTTTACAATGGGTAGTGTATTAAAATTACCCATCATAATTGTGTTCAAATCCGCATCGCTAACTTCAAACCAATCTTTTAACAAGCTTGCATAGATAGATCTAAAATCATGTTGCATGGTTAAGCTATCTCCTGGGCTTGGGTTATCTGGTATAATTGGGTTTGAACCAATTACACCTCCGTTAACCTTGCTTCCAAAAACAAATAATGGTGCAGCGGCTCCATGGTCTGTTCCTAAACTATCATTTGATTTAATCCTTCTTCCAAATTCCGAAAAGGT
The DNA here is from genome assembly GCA_018883485.1 of Bacteroidota bacterium. Classification (GTDB taxonomy): domain Bacteria; phylum Bacteroidota; class Bacteroidia; order UKL13-3; family UKL13-3; genus B1. Next base: position 1,409 of record VEQB01000054.1, on the reverse strand, counting down.
CATGCCCAAAACACGTTCTTCTATACCTAATAACTTTAAATCGTTTTGGAAAGCATTTACAGCTTCAGAAACGCGTTGCAATAAAGTTGCATGTGCTCCCGTTTCTGTTGAACCTACCGCAACCTGCGTGGCATGGGTATCAAAGCCGCCCAAACTTACCATGTAAACTCTAGTTTTTAAACCACCTGCCACTAATCGGGCTACTATTTTTAATTGGTCTGCCAAGGTATTTTGGCCTGTTACTGGATATAAAGTTGATTTATTAGTTGCCTTATCTGCCGCACTTTTTATGGTTCCAGAATAGGCCTGTGTTTGTTGCGCTACTAACCTCAAGAAAGTAAGTTCATGCCCCATAGGAGTTGCCGGAGCTGGATCTACGGTGCCATTAATGAATTGATAGAAATTGGTTGGATCAGTAATACTCATTCCTAAACTCATTGAACCACCTTGCAAGGCTGGAGAAATCATTGCCCCAATTTGAATGGCGGGAGGATCTGGATTGGTTGTATTTGGATAACCTTCTGGGAAATTTGGAAATTTGGTATCTAAATATCTTCCCATCCAACCTGTTTCAATATTCTCATCTGCATCGCTTCCTGTAAGCCAAATATCGGTTGACCTAAAATGTGAAAAATCTTGATTGGGATATCCTACTCCTTGAATTAAACTCACTTGCCCGCTATCATACATAGCACGCATATGGGTCATGCTTGGATGAAACCCCAAAGTTTGATTGCCTGTAACGCCCAAAACTTTGTTTTCTGGTATGGCAATATTTGTTCTAGCAGCGTTATACCTGCTGTATTGATCTAGTGGTATAATGGTATTTAAACCATCATTACCACCATTTAATTGTATCAATACCAATACGCGGTCTTCATTGCCTGCTTTGCCTAAAAAGGTAACTAAAGGTGAATCTGCAAATGCTTGTAGTGAAAAGCCGTTTATCACCACTGGCAATAGGCCTGCAGTAATTGATTTTCCTAAAAATTCTTTTCTGTTCATATCCGTATTCTTTTTAGCACAATTGATATTCTGCCTGTCCCATCAAATATTTTAATAAGGCTTGTAACCTAGTTTTTACTGCATCTTTTAGCATAGTATTGCTTGGGTTATTTTTATATGCATTCCAGGCATCTGTCCATAGATAGTCGCCGGTTTGACCCGAAAGTAGAATAGCTGTTTTTATAAATGCTTTGGTAGTTGCACTTAAATCTGCCGGATAAATGAGTTTAATAATATCGCTTATTAATTGATCTGGATTGCTGGGGTTGCTAAACTGTTCAGCAAACGCAACTGAATCTATCATCAATTTAAAACCCGACCTTTGGTAGCCAACATAGAGTAAATAATCACAAGCAGAATTTCGCTTAGGGAGCGTGTCAGAGTTTATCCAAATTTCATAGTAT
>VEQB01000417.1 GCA_018883485.1 Bacteroidota bacterium | reverse complement strand
AAACGGAATTTCCGAAAAAATGTTTAGTTTTGTCCATGTAGCATTTTAATTTTTAGCGAAATCAAAACTACAATAAAGAAGGGAACTTACTTGTTTCCTTCTTTTAAATTTTTATCGGACAACATTGATTAAATATATCAAATAGGATAATGGATTGGGACAAAATGTTTCCAAATCAACCTGTAACAGTTTCAGCCAAACTTGATGGAGATAATGTAATAATATATGTAAACCCAAATGAAGGTAAAATGAACAAATTAGACATAAATGGGCGCACAGAAACCTCTTTCAATTTGTTGGAAATCAAAAGAAATTTATACCAAACAAATATTGAAAAGCTTATTACAACATCTCCAAATCCAGTTTCAGAAAATGAAAACATAGCTTTTAATATAAAGGAAAATGTAATTGTTTATGGATATTATATCTACGATTTAAATGGAACCTTACTGGAGTCGAAACAAAACTTGGAAGAATGGTCCAAAATGCCAAATATAAAAGTTGCCCAGAAAGGAACTTATTACTTACTAGTGAACATTAACGGAAGCATTGTAAAGGGTGGTATATTACTTGTTAAATAGGTTTAATAAGGTTTTTATTAAGAAAAAAGTTTGGCAATTTTTTATGATTGCCATGCTTTTTTTATTTAAATCTGGAAGTTGTCAAGAACTTTTATTAAACAATAATTTTGCTAAATTAAATTATTGTAAAGAGTATAATAAACCATGTGCATTTATAGGTTGGTACCAAATAGGGTATAATACTACACCTGTAAAGTTAAAAAATAAGCAACTTGCATTGGAGTTTGTTCCTGTTGTAAATAGATATAATCAGTATAAAACTTATTTGATAGGTTCATTAGTTAAACAATTAAATAAAGGTTCAAAAGTTAATTTAGATTTTGAAATACTTAACCCGAGAGAGGTAACAATTGCAGTTGGCTTTTTGAAAAATTTTGAATTTGATTCATCAGTAGATTTTCAAAAGATTGATTCAATGCCATTTTTCGAATTTAAGGCATCAAAAAGAAATCATCAAAAATTTAGCGTAACTGTCTCTGATACAGTTCAATTTATTGCAATTTACATAGTTGATTCTTCAACAACTCCATTAAATATTTTATCAATTAGCGCAAAATTAACTAGGGATGGAATACAAAATGAATTTCAAATTAATTATGAAAGGTTAAACTTTATATTGAATGATAATCGAAGGCATAACTTTACAAATACCATTTCTGGATTAGAATTGTTAAATTCCAGATAGCAAATTGCTGATCAAAAATATTAAATAAGGATTTACTTTAGAAACTTGCTTCGATATCTTGCTACAAAAAGGAGTATAGCAATAAGGATGTAATCGGTCTTTATGCTGGTTATGGAGTGGTTGTAGATTTAGCGAGTGGTTGTCAATTGGAAATTAAAACGTATAACGGTTTTGAAAATATTTTGCTTAGCTACCAAAGGAGATTTTGGCAGATTTAAATGGATCAAATTATAAAGTAAAACTTCTAAAACCAAGTACTCTTCTTCTTCGCTCTGGAGTTTCCACTTAATCCTAAGGCACCTAATAAACTTCTGGTGATTACATTGGCTATCTAAATCTTGGTTGTACTAGTTGGCTGTGGCAGAAACTATACTTCAAGATTGAATTCGATTTCGTTACGGAGGAGGTCTTCAAAGGTTTCTCTTTGGCGGATGAGGTGGGCTTGGCCATTGTACAATAAAACTTCTGCGGGTCTAAAACGCGCGTTGTAATTGCTGCTCATAGTAATGCCGTAAGCACCAGCATTTTTAAAGCATAGAATATCTCCTTCATGTACTTCATTAATTTGTCTATCCCAACCAAAGGTGTCTGTTTCGCAGATATACCCAACCACAGTATAAATGCGTTGCTTGCCTTCTGGGTTAGATAGGTTAATGATGCTATGATAAGAGTCGTAAAGCATGGGTCTTATAAGATGGTTCAAGCCACTATCTACCCCCACAAAAACTGTGGCTGTGGTTTGTTTTAATACATTAACTTTTACCAAAAAGTAGCCAGATTCACTTACTAGATATTTACCTGGTTCGAACCATAATTCTAATTCTTTGCCATATTCTTTGCAAAACTCTTGAAAACGCTCGGTAATGGCAGACCCTAACTCATTAATATCTGTAGTAATGTCTCCTTCTTTATAAGCAACTTTAAAGCCTGAACCAAAATCTATAAATTCAAGGTTGGGGAAATCTTTTGCGGCATCAAATAGAATTTCAGCCCCTTGCAAGAAAACGCCTGGGTCTAAGATATCCGATCCTGTATGCATGTGTAAGCCATTTACTAAGATATTGGCAGATTTAACAACACGGGCAACATGCCTTAGTTGGTAAACTGAGATACCAAATTTAGAGTCGATATGGCCTGTAGAAATTTTAGAGTTGCCACCTGCTAAAATG
>VEQB01000053.1 GCA_018883485.1 Bacteroidota bacterium | reverse complement strand
GACCTAAATTGTATGGTAATTTGGAACCAAAACATTAAAGGCGGATTAACTTGGCGCCCAGTGGATGCTGTGGTTGCTATGGTAGGATATGAATTTCCTTTTGGATTAATGGCAGGTTATTCTTATGATTTAACCACCACTAAAATATTGAACTATTCTTCTGGTTCTCATGAGATTATGGTAAGATATTGCTTTGGTGTAAAGATACCTACGAGGACTCCTCCACCAGTAAGATCTCGTTACACTCCTAGATTTATGTAATACTAAAAACAATAAACTTTACGTTTTCTTAACAAAATAATTTTGGTAAAACTTGCATTATATCTCAATAATCCTAATTTTGCCACATTAGCGTAACTAATATTTAACAATACGATGAAGCAATTTAAATGGTTTTTCTTCCTAGCCTTAGCAGCAACAATGAGCAGTTGTGGCTTAAGTAGCGACCAGGGGGAACTGACTGGAGTAGGTAATCGCAGCGCGTGGTTTCACCCGCAGCCTTACGGCACAGTTTACATCCCTTCCGGAACCATTCACGTTGGTGCAAATGAACAAGACATTCCAAACGCGATGATTGCGCCTAACAAGCAAATCACCATTACTGCGTTTTACATGGATGAAACTGAAATCACCAATAATGAATACCGCCAGTTTGTAGATGAGGTATTAGATTCTATCATGCGTGATAAATTAGGCGCTGATAATGATAAATTCCGCACCCCTTTGTTAGATCCTTTTACAGAAGAGGAAACCGACCAGTATGCCATCAACTACAAAGTTAGATTGGAGCAAGAGGATGTTAAAAATGGTGCAGATGCCATTAGAGAATTATTTTATCAAGGAGATGAAATTTACTACAGAACCATACAGGTTGATGTACGTAAGTTAAAGTACAAATATCATTATGTAGATTTGCGTGCAGCTGCTCAATTGCACAAGCAAGATGCCTACAAACGTAGTCGTGCAGATTTCATTAAAGAACAAATAGTAGAGGTTTATCCAGATACTTTAGTTTTCATGCGTGATTTTACCTACGCATACAATGAGCCTATTTCAACTATGTATTATTGGCATCCAAAATATGATGATTATCCTGTAGTAGGCGTAAATTGGAAACAAGCCAGAGCTTTCTGTAATTGGAGAACTACGCACTTAAACTCATTCTACAGTGTGAATGGTGAAAATGGGGTAACCTCTTTCCGTTTACCAACAGAATATGAGTGGGAATATGCCGCTCGTGGAGGAAGAGATCAAACGATGTACCCTTGGGGAGGTCCTTTTGTTCGTAACGCCAAAGGTTGTGCATTGGCTAACTTTAAACCAGGTAGAGGCGATTATGGAGCAGATGGTGGTGTTTATCCAATTCGCGTAGCTTCATACTTCCCTAATGATTACGGTTTATATGATATGAGTGGTAACGTAGCAGAGTGGACCATTACTTCATTTGCAGAAAGTGCTCATTTATTTACGCATGATTTAAATTCAGATTATCAATATGATGCTAAAGATGAAGATTCCGAAACCTTAAAGCGTAAAGTATTGCGCGGTGGTTCTTGGAAAGATATTGCACATTATATTAATAACGGAGCTAGAACTTACGAATATCAAGATAGTGCAAATAGCTATACAGGTTTCCGCTCAGTAATGAGTTATGTAGGCCGATCTAATAGAGATAAAAAATAAAATTTTCAATAACTAAACTCAACTAAACAAATCTAACAATGAAAAACAGTTTTATGGAAAGCAAAGGCTTTAAGTCTTTCATGGCTAAAGCTTATGGTATCGGAGCAGCAATCGTAATTATCGGTGCATTATTTAAAATTTTACATTGGCCGGGTGCGGATTTAATGCTTATGGTGGGATTATTAACAGAAGCAGCAATTTTCTTTATTTCGGCTTTCGAACCACCTCATCAAGAACCAGATTGGACTTTAGTTTATCCAGAATTGGCAGGTTTAGAGTCAAAGGAAAAGAAGCTTACAAACAAAGGGTCTATAACCCAACAATTAGATAAAATGTTAGAGGATGCTAAAATTGGACCAGATTTAATTAGTAGCCTTGGTAATGGTTTACGCACCTTAAGTGATAATGTAAGCAACTTGAAAGATCTTTCAACTGCTGCTGTTGCTACAGATACTTATACAAAAAATGTAACAGAAGCAGCAAATTCATTAACAGGTATAAATACCTCATATTCTAAAGCAGTTACAGCTATGGAAAGTATGGTTAATGCTTCAGAAGGCTCACGCGAGTATGGTGCTCAAATTGAGAAAATGACTAAAAACCTGTCATCTTTAAATTCTATCTATGAATTAGAGATTACAGAATCTAACAATCATTTAAAATCAATCAATGAGTTTGTAAGTGGTTTATCTAAAGTAGTTAATACTTTAAATGATACCAATGCAAATGCAGAGCACTTTAAAGGTGAAATGGATAAATTGAATAAAAATCTTTCTTCACTAAATGGAGTATATGGCAACATGTTAGCTGCTATGAACGTGCGTAACTAATTCGTTATAAAACCCTAAATAAACTGACAAGAAAATGGCTGGAGGAAAAGTAACGGTTAGGCAAAAAATGATCAACATGATGTATTTGGTGTTAACAGCCTTGTTAGCATTGAATGTATCTGCTGAAATCTTAAAGTCTTTCCATATGGTGGAGGTGAGCATGGATAGTGCTGGCCGTAACATCGATGAAAAAAACGATCAGACCATGAAAGCAATTGCGAAGTTCCATTCGGATCTTCCTAATGACTCGAAGGGTACTGAGGCATATGAGAAGTCTGTGCAGTTAAAGAAAATTGCTGATGAAGGTGTTAAATACATTGGAGATTTAAAAAATCAGTTAATTACTACTGCAGGTGGTAGAAAAGCTACCGAAGAATTTCCTGAAGGTGATCCTAAAGAGGAAATTGCTCAAGCAAGTAACATAGAATTGCATGCAAACCTAATGATTAATCAAGGTGAGGGTGCTAAAGTGAAAGCTAAAATTAATGAATTAAGAACTAAAATGTTGGCTTTATTGCCTGCTGATAAGCAAAAGCTTATTAAATCTGATTTAGTAGCTGAAGATCCTAAAGATGGAAAGCAAACTTGGGAATCTGAGATGTTTGAACATACGCCATTAGCAGCTGTTGTAGCTTTATTATCTAAAACTCAAAACGATATTAAGAATACAGAGTCTCAAATTTTGGATGTTATAAAAGGATCTCTTACAGATGATGTACAAATTGTAACAGATTTCAACGCTCAAATTATTCCTACTAGTGGTACTTACATTACTCTAGGAAATAAGTATGAAGCAGAAATCTTCTTAGCAGCATCTAGCAGTAGAAGTGAGGCAGACATCATGGTAAATGGTTCAAAGATACAATCTGAGGGTGGTATTGGTAAATATGCTGTTACCGCAACAAGAGAAGGTATAAATAAATTTAAGGCGGTAATCTCAACTGTTAATTCAAGTGGAAAGAAAATGACCTATGAAAAAGAAGGAGAATTTTTTGCACTTGCGCCAATTGCGGTTATTTCTGCCACAAAAATGAATGTTGTTTACATTGGTTTAGAGAATCCTATTTCAATATCTGTACCTGGTGTTGGTGCTAACAAAGTAAATGCAACAGTGAGTGCTGGTGGTACTCTGAAAAAAACAAAAGATGGTGAATACCTTTTAGAAGTAACTGCTGCGCAGCGCACGGTAACTATTACAGCATCTGTAGATGGTAAAGTAATGGGTATTAAAGAATACCGCGTTCGTCAAGTTCCTAAGCCAACTCCAATGTTAGGTTCTATAGAACAATCAGGATCGGTTTCTATGGGGCAATTAAAGGCAGCTAATTTTGTTTTAACAGCTTTAAAAGATTTTGCCTTTGAAGGCGTTAATTATACACCTACAGAATACAACCTCGTATTTAAACCTAAGAACGGACCAGCTACTGTTGAAAAGGGTAATAGCCAAAACCTTACACCAAGAGCTAAGTCTTTACTTATGAATGCACGTCCTGGTGATATTATCATCGTGATGGGTATTAAGGCCAGAGGTCCTGCCGGTGTTGTACCTGTTCCTTCTTCTTTAGCGTTAGAAGTAAGACAATAAAAGTAATTTAGAAAGCAATGAAAAAAGTATTTGGAATCTTAGTATTGGTTGTACTTGCCCTCCCTTCTTTTGCACAAGGGGTGTACGATGATTTTATCTACAACAGGCAAGCAGTTACTGAGCGTAAGGTTATTCCTTGGCCTTACCTTCGTGAAGCAGATGTTATGTTTGCAAAGCGAGTAGTACGTATGATTGACGTTCGTGAAAAAACCAATCAGCCAATGGCTTGGCCTAAAAATCCTCTAAGTATTGTTTTATACAATGCAGTAAAGGAAGGTAAGCTTATTCCTTATCGCGATGATTCATTGGCTACGCAAATGACCATTGAGGAGTTTCTAACACTAGGCACAGATACCGAGTATATTGAAGTTCCGATCGATCCTAATGACCCTACATTTACACAAACTGATACCATTATCAATGAAATGATTCCTGAGTTGCGGATCAATAAATTTAGAGTTGTTGAGGACTGGATTTTTGATAAGAAACACTCCCAAATGTATGTGCGTATTATTTCTATCTCTCCTCAGTATCGCGTAACCCTAGGTGGTGTAGATTTAGGAGAGCAAGACTTATGTGTATTAAAATATCACTCTAATGACGGTGCAGATTTAAGACATTTCCTAATTAATTTTGAAGTCTTTAATAGGCAAAATGATGCAGCCAGGTTAACTTATGACGATTGGTTTGAGCAACGTTTATTTACGAGTTATATTATTAAAGAAGCTAATCAGCAAGACATGTATATTCGTCAATATGCAGAGTTTAAAGACAATGGTGTATCTGCCTTATTAGAAGGTGAGAGAATTAAGCAAGAATTATTTGAGAAAGAACATGATTTGTGGGAGTACTAATCCTTCCATCAATATAAGAAATCCCCGCACCTTAACAGGTTGCGGGGATTTTTTTTGTATTGATATGTACTTAGCTAAATTTTATAATTATGATAATGAATATGCTAAGAGATATTTTGTTTAAAGATTAAAAATAATGATAGCAAATCTTGCAGAATTAAATGCTATTTATATCTTTGCACTCCCGTTAAGGAAATGGAGGCATAGCTCAGCTGGTTCAGAGCATCTGCCTTACAAGCAGAGGGTCCTTGGTTCGAATCCATGTGCCTCCACAAGTAAAACAAAGGGTTTCAAGCTTTCGAAGTTTGGAACCCTTTTTTATTTGCATACAATTTGCATATGCAGGCTTTTTTGGGGTCAAGTATATTTTTCCGTTATTGACTTAAATCCATTAATTCCTCATCCATTTTAGAACAAACCTTTGATGTATTTATATTATATACTTTCTATAATCATCAATACGACAAATCTTTTATTTTCTCAAGAAAAGGTTAAATTTGAGATGTAATTACCTTAATAAATCTATGAAACCTATTTACATAAGTTTTTTGGCTTGTTTTCTATTTTCAGGACAAGTGATATCCAATAATATTTCTATCTCAAATATTAGTATAACTGGGCAAGATATTTCTGCGGGAGTTAATAATAGTGCAAACTTTTCTCTAATTAAGTTTGATGTTTCTTGGGAAAACTCTTGGCGTTCTGCTTCATTGAATTGGGATGCTGCTTGGATTTTTGTAAAATACAGGGTTAATGGTGGTGTTTGGAACCATTGTAACCTAAATAATACTGGGCATACTGCTCCTTTAGGTAGTACCATTAATGCAGGGCTCATTAACCCTGCAAGTGCTTTTAACATTACTACAAACCCAGCAGTGGGCGCTTTTATATACCGCAGCAGTGATGGCAGTGGAAGCGTAAATTACCAAAATGTTTATTTAAGATGGAACTATGGTAGCCAAGGCGTGCAAGATGCTGATGTTTTAGATATACAAGTTTTCGCCATTGAAATGGTGAATGTACCTACCGGGACTTTTGCCGTTGGGGATGGAGTAGTTGATTCTTTTAATTACAACTCAAATCGCTTTACATTAACAACTATAAATACAGGAAGTGCCACAACAGTTCCTTCTGGAACTGGTTCTTTAGGAGGACAAGCGGGTGGTTACCCCACAGGGCAAACTGCACCAACCAATTCAAGTTGGCCAAATGGATTTAATGGCTTTTATTGCATGAAGTATGAAATTACCCAAGGTTTATATAGAGATTTTTTGAATACGCTTACCTATACCCAACAAGTGGGCAGAACATCTGCTCAAGGAATAACCACTGCCCGTTTTATGGCTTTATATACTGGATCAAATGTTCAATATAGAAATGGCATTGAAGTCAAAACTGCTGGAAATGCAACTAATAATACTCCGGCTATTTTTGGCTGTGATTTTGATGGTAATAATAGTTATGATTCAGACTATGATGGTGAATGGATAGCATGCAATTTTTTAAGTACCGGAGATGTTTTAGCTTTATTGGATTGGAGTGCCTTGAGACCTATGTCCGAAATGGAATATGAAAAAGCTTGTAGGGGACCTATAGCGCCTGTTCAACGTGAATATGCTTGGGGAACAAATTTGAGAAACGATGCGGGCTTGTCTGGAGGAGATTTTGGACAAACAACTGAAGCATTAAATGTGAATTATTCAAATGCTGCTGGCACAGGGAATTATGTGGGTGGTCTATCACCTTTTAGAGTTGGTAATTTAGCTTCAAATTCATCAAATACCGGCCGTATAACATCAGGTGGAACCTATTATGGAATTATGGAAATGACTGGAAATATTGGTGAAATATGTGTAAATATTTTAAACTTTTCTTTCATAGGTACTCATGGGGATGGTACAATAAATACTTTAGGAGTTTGCACTAACTCTGATTGGTGGATATCTTCAGCTTCATCATTCAATTCTAAATCTATACCTGTTAATTCAATATATAAATTAGAGATTTCAGATAGATCTATTAATTACGCTTACAGCGAATTTCAAAGAAACTACTATGGTGGCGGTCGCGGAGTAAGATCTACTCAATAACAATATGTTTAAACAGCAATTTTTTTTATTTGTATTATTTGCCTTGTTTAGCTTTAATACAAATGCCCAAGGTATATTTGCTGGTGGCAGTGGCAAAGGAGATGTTAGCAAAACAGGTAGTAATATTACTATTAGCAGTCAACCTAGTACAAGTACACAAACAGTTGCTAAAAATGCATTGCCAACAAATATAAGCATTAACGCTACATCCAATAGTACTATTACCTACCAATGGTATAGCAATACAACGCAATCTAATATTGGCGGTACAGCTTTAGGTTCAAGCAATGGCGCCAATACAAATGCCTATACACCGGTTACGACAAGTGTTGGTACAACCTATTATTATTGTATGCTAAGCGCCAATGGTTTTACTACAAAAAGTAATGTTTCGGGAGCGGTAATTGTTAACTGCGCCAATTTGAGTGTTCAGCCAAGCACAGCAGCGCAATACTTGGGCTTAAATACATCTGCTGTAAATTTAAGTGTTACAGCCAGTGCAGGGCAAGCTTTTACCTACCAATGGTACCAAAATATTTTGCCAATTAATGCAGGTGGTACAATTATTTCTTCTGCTGGTACAAGCAATACCTATGCGCCTTTAACAAATGCAGTGGGCAGTTTATATTATTATTGTGTAATTAGTGTTGCGGGCTGTTCTCCGGGTTATGCAAGTAATGTTTCAGGTGCAGTAAATGTTACTTATTTGCAAGCCTTTAATGGGGGCAGTGGCAAAGGAGATGCAAAAGCAATTGGTACTGATATGGGAGGCACATTTTGGTTAACTACGGGTACTTCAAGTTATGCTACTACAAGTAACTGGAGTAATGGCGCAAAGCCAACTACTAAACCGGCCTTTATTCCAGCCGGAGGCACGCAACCAATTATATCTACCCAAGAATCTATTCCACTTAATGGTTCTTTAAATGTTCTTTCTGGTGCTAGTTTAACAATTGCGCCAAGTGGTAGACTTGTTGTTAATGGTTCAGTAATTAACGATGGAACAATTACGGTAAAATCTGATGCTACTGGCACTGCCTCTATAGGCAATTCCTCTGGAATCATTTCTGGCAATGTTAATGTAGAAAGGTATATACCATCTGGTACCAGGCGATTCCGCTTCCTCAGCAGCCCTGTTCAATCTGCTACCTTAAATGGTTTATTAGATGATATTTTTATAACAGGTAATGGCGGCAATAATGGCTTTGATGTTACTACTTCTAACAGCCCTTCAGCTTTTAGGTATGATGAAACAGTAATAACTGGAAATGCCGACCAAGGTTGGGACCCTTTCATATCATTATCCTCCCCGCTTACCTCAGGTCGAGGCTATCGGATACTCATAAGAGGGGATAGGTCAGATATTGGAAGATTAAACGGCACTGTAAGCAGTCAGAATGCCACTACACTAGACTTATCAGGCACACTGAATCAAGGGGATGTTATTCCAAGTTTCATGACTTATTCTAATAGTGGTGTGCAAGCTAACGATGGCTGGAATTTAATGGGCAATCCGTATGCTAGTAATATTGATTGGAATTCAATGTATGATAATAATGACTTCGGGAATGTAAATCCTACCATGTATCAGAGAAATGCAATAAGCGGCACTTACGTTGACTATAATGCCAGTAGCAACGCAGGGACAGGCTCTCAATACATAAATTCATTTGGGGCGTTCTTTTTACAATTTACTGGAAATCCTTCAGGCACTTTTAAAGAAAGTAGAAAAACAGCAAATGCTAGCGGTGCTTATTTTAAATCTAAAAGTAATGAGTTACTGGTAAAATTGGAGTATGATACTTCCAATTTCGACCTTGCTTTAGTGAAATTTGCTGAGGGTACTTCCTCAACTTATAGCAATATGGAAGATTCAAGAAAACTAATGAATGAATCTATGAATTTATTTACTATTTCAACTGATGGGATTCCTTTGAGCACAAACCTACTTTCAATCGAAAAAAATGATTCAGTATTCTCTTTACCTTTAAACATAAGCGGCCCAAAAGCTAATTATAAGCTCATTTTTGATGGGATTTCCAGTTTTGATAATTATAAAATTGCATTGTTTGATAAATATACCAACAAAAAAACCTTATTAACATCAAATACTATAACGAACATTTCTATAAATGATGACTTAGGTAGTAAGAACGACAGGTTTAACTTGATATTTACGAAAGCGGAGGTAACAGGATTAATTGAGTCAAAAATACTATTTCCTGAAATTCAGCTTTACCCCAATCCTAGCAGCAATATGATTAACTTAAAGACTTCTTATAGGGTAAATCATGACTATAATTATCAAATTCTTAATCACCTAGGCCAATATGTTATGGCAGGGCAATTTAACTTTAGTAATAATGAAATACATACTATTGAGGTATCCTCACTTCCATGTGGTATCTATTTTATTAAATTATTAACTAATGAAAACTCAAGTTTATTAAGATTTATTAAACAATAAACAGGCCAAGTTCTATGAAAATACAATCATCCTTCAATACGGTTTTAATTACTTTAAGTTTAATATTTTTTTTCAATATCGCTAAAGCACAACCTGGTTTTGATGATGATGTAGAGGATACACCGATTGATGGAGGTATTAGCCTATTAATTTTAGGCTCAATATGCTACGGTGGGTACAAAATAAATACCATTCAAAAAAACTATAAAGTAACAAAATCAGATAAGGCTGTTTAGTTGTTTCACTTTAAATTAAATTACCATTTTTCTATTCTGGCTAATTTTCATTTCGATTCAGACCTTAATTCAACATTATCATTATTTTACCTACAACTTGTTCAATGCTTAAATTATCAGTTATTATGTAAATATCATAATTTGAGGGTTTGTTGCAATCCGCACCATATAGTTTCAAATACCTTTCTTTTAAAATATTATTCCTTTTTATAAGGTCATTAGCTATTTCTGAAATTGGTTTGTCTCGAAAATGCTCCCCATTACCAGCTCTATCTTTTACTCTTGATGCAGCAATATTAGAATCAATGTCTAAATAAATACACTTTGTTTGTTCTAAAAAGTGGAACCCCATTCTGTAATCAAGGACGAAGCTGTCTCTATTTTGAATTTCCTTACAGAAGTCATTATCATCCTGCCTTTCTATTGCGGGGTTTGAATCCATAAAGGTTTGGTATTCTGATAAAGTCATACCTAATATTTTGGCCTTTTCACGAGATATATTTCCCATCGAATAAAATTCAGTTCCCAATTTTTTTGCCAGCAGTTTACCTACAGAAGTTTTTCCAGAACCTGCTGGCCCCCCTAAAACAATTCTGACATTACTAAAACTCATAATTTCCTCCTCTTTCTAGAAACTTTTGTTCGCTAAATGTTACTTGATTAATGGCGTTTTCAAGTCCGATTTCTAGGATTGGTTTGCTGTAGGTGTGAAATCCTTTAGTACTATCGAAAAACCTTCCTAAAGGGTCTATCATGTAGTAAGAACCTCTTATTAAATCATCATCTTCCAAGACCAACTCTGTTAAAGGGTTCAATATTTCTTTATTTCTAATTATAAAATCATTGTATTGCTTTCTGCTAATCTTCATTTCACTATAGTTTTGGTCGTTTTGACCCAATACCTCCATAATTTGCAGAGCTTTCCAGCGCAAGGGTTTGAGT